>NZ_JBFRCY010000046.1:0-10857 GCF_052113305.1 Terriglobus sp. YAF25 | reverse complement strand
GACCAGCATGCAGCAGACGCTGGTAACCGTGCCGATAAGGCCAACCAGGTTGCCTCCACTGCCAGCACCCGTACGGATGCTCTGCATGGCACCGTCCAGAACCTCGACCAGTTCAACAAGGTAAGCGACTCCGCCATCCCGTTCGCCAAGGGCAGCACGAAGCTCGGACCGAAGGGCAAGGCTGAACTCGATGCCATGGCCGAGAAGCTCGCCACCGAGAAGGGCTACATCATCGAAGTGCAGGGTTACAGCGGTTCTGGTGTATCAAGCTCGCAGGCAATGGCTGATTCTGTCGTACGCTACCTGGTCACCGAGCACCAGGTCCCGGTTTATCGCATCTATAGAAGTGGCCTCGGCCGTAACACCGCCAAGGCTGAAGAGGGTCAGGAGAAGCCAATCCGTAACGGCGTATACGTATCGCTGATGCACAACAGCATCGCGAGCATGGATTCGACGTCGGCGACCGCTGCTCCCGCAACACCGGTTACCGGAACCTCGACGCCGGACACCTCAAACCGCTAAGTCTCTCCCCCAGAGCGCGGCGGGGCTCCTAAAGCCCGCCGCGAACCATCAGGATCGTTGGAACGCTGCCAATCAAGAGCGCGTCCACACCAAGCTCTCCTAACCAGAGAGAACCAAGGCAGATTGGCCCTCCTCCCGGAGGGCCGTTTTTTTGCTTAAAACAAGTTTCTTGCTACGGCAAGCCTGGGCGCCAGGATAGCGCAGCGGGCGCATGAGAGTTGCTCCGGGGCTGCCGTTAGAGCCTTTCCCTGTTGCTCTGGATATCCCGCAGGGGAATGCTCTGTCACCTCAAAACACAAAGACCGGCGCGCAGTCGCGAGCCGGTCTAAAATTCCTCTGCTTTTAACGAGCGTTTGTCCCGTCGACTTAGGGGCGACCCAGGACGCGGTCGTAGACGTAGCGATCGCTGGTGGTGCCCAAAGCCTCGTTGTATAGCACCAGAGCGCCCATCGACTCCTTCAGCTCCTCGCTGAAGCGGTGGAGATCGCGCAGATTGTCCGCCGTGGCGGGAATCTCGACGTGACCGGCCTTCAGGAACTTCTGGTAGCCCTTGTCGACCAGGCGGGCGATATTTCCCTTGAGCAGCCAGCCCGGACGGGCCGTAATCTCGGCGGTTCCGTCGGCTGCAGCACGAATCTCGGCGGCGCAACCGTACTTGGAGATGCGCTTTGCACCGTTGGCGCCGGCGGAAACATCAAACTTGTGGTTCCCCAGCGTGGACAACACGGTGTCGAACCTGGGCTGCTGCTGTGTCTTTCTGGCCATAAGCGGATAAACTCAACAACAGTGTCGCATATTGCTGCCCGCCTCGGAGCGCCCGGCGACAGGAACGGAAACCAGAGTTTTGCTGACGGAAACCAAAATCTCCGGCGCCAACACCTCTACCCTTGGCACCTCTGTGCTCGATCGGGTTGGGAATACACCACTCGTCCGTCTGGACCGCCTGACAGCCAAGCTGCCCGGCATCGTCCTCCTGGGCAAAGCCGAGTGGGCAAACCCCGGCGGCAGCGTGAAAGACCGTCCCGCCTCGAACATTGTTCTGTCCGCACAGCGCGAGGGCAAGCTCACTCCCGGAAAGCACCTGCTTGACGCCACCAGCGGCAACACGGGCATCGCCTATGCCATGCTGGGCGCGGCCATGGGCTTCCCGGTGACGCTCTGCCTGCCGTCAAATGCCTCTCCGGAGCGTAAAAAGATCCTCGCCGCTTACGGGGCGAACATTGTTCTGACCGATCCGGCAGATGGCTCCGACGGCGCCATTCGCAAGGCGCGGGAGCTGGCCGCCAGCGACCCCGACAAGTATTTCTACGCCGATCAGTACTCGAACAATAACAACTGGCAGGCGCACTACAAGACCACTGCGAACGAGATCTGGCAACAGACCGAAGGGCGTCTGACGCACTTCGTTGCTGGCCTCGGCACCTCCGGCACCTTCATGGGCACCACGCGCCGGTTGCGTGAGCTGAACCCGAAGATCCAGTGCATCTCGATGCAGCCGGACTCGCCCTTCAACGGCCTCGAAGGTCTGAAGCACATGCCCACCGCTATCGTTCCGCCGATCTACGATCCCAAGCTCGCGGATCGCCTGGTGGAAGCCTCCACCGAAGAGGCCTACGTGATGGCGAAGCGCATCGCCCGCGAAGAAGGCATCCTGATGGGTATCTCCTCGGCCGCCAACGTCGCCACGGCGCTGCACATCGCCGAGGAAGAGGTTGCCGCCGGGCGCGAGGCCATTATCGTCACCATCCTCTGCGACTCCGCAGACAAATATCTCAGCGAACGGTTCTGGCAGGAATGAAACTCCACATCACCCAAGCCGACTACGATGCCCTCCGCGCCCACGGCGAGGAGACGTATCCCCATGAGTGCTGCGGCGTTCTGCTGGGCCATGCCAAGGATGACGGCAACCATGTCTCCGCGATCGTCCGTGCCGGGAATACCCGCACCGACAGCGCGCACAATCGCTACAACATCAGCCCCATGGAGCTGATCAAGATTCAGCGCGAAGGCCGCAAACAGGGCCTGGACATCGTGGGCTTTTACCACTCGCATCCAGATCATCCGGCGATGTGGTCTTCGACCGACTTCGCCGAGGCTCATTGGTTCGGCTGCTGTTACGTCATCACCAGCGTCGACAAGGGCAAGGCCAATCTGACCAATGCCTTTCACCTCAGCGGCACGACGGAAGATGACAAAGCTTTTCAGCAGGAAGAGATTCTGATCACAAAAGCAGTTGGAGAAAACGCATGAAGATCAACATCCCGACACCGCTCCGGGCGTTCACGGACAAGCAAGCCACCGTGGAGGTAAACGGCGCCACGGTTCAGGCCGGGCTCGATGCACTGGTCGCCGCCCACCCCGAGCTGAAGAATCACCTCTTTACCCCGGACGGCAAGCTGCGCMGCTTCGTCAACGTCTACCTGAACGATGACGACGTCCGCTATCTGCCCGCCGCCGAGGCCTCCGCAGTCAGCGCCGCTGACGAGCTCACCATTATTCCTTCCATCGCCGGCGGCGCCGGCCGGACTGGCCGTCCAGGCGTAAGCGCTTCGCGCGCTCTTTGTTGTCGTTAGACAACATCCCCTTCCGACATTTTTTTCTTGTCATCCTGAGCGTAGCGAAGGACCCGCTTTTCGGGTCCTCTACGGCTCAGTCAGCCGAAGGACCATACCATGCCTGATTTGAAAGAAGTCGCACTCCCGGAACTGTCGAACGACGAAATCTCGCGCTACTCGCGCCACCTGATCCTGCCCGAGGTGGGCTTTGAAGGCCAGCAGAAGCTGAAGGCCGCCAAGGTCCTGTGCGTTGGGACCGGCGGTCTGGGCGCTCCGCTTGCCTACTACCTCGCCGCTGCCGGCATCGGCACGCTTGGCCTGGTGGACTTTGACGTTGTCGACGCCAGCAACCTGCAGCGCCAGATCATCCACTCGACCTCGACTGTCGGCCAGCTGAAGGTCGACTCCGCCGAGAAGAAGCTCAAAGACCTGAACCCGTACATGAACGTGGTGAAGCACAACGTCATGCTGCGCAGCGACAACGCCCTTGAGATCTTCAAGGACTACGACATCATCGCCGACGGCACGGACAACTTCCAGACACGCTACCTGGTCAACGATGCCTGCGTGCTGCTGAACAAGCCCAATGCCTACGGCTCGATCTTCCGCTTCGAGGGCCAGGCTTCAGTCTTCGCCACGGAGGAAGGCCCCTGCTATCGCTGCCTCTATCCGGAACCGCCACCGCCGGGTCTGGTTCCGTCCTGCGCCGAGGGTGGCGTACTGGGCATTCTGCCCGGACTGGTCGGCGTGATTCAGGCCACCGAGGTCATCAAGCTGATCCTCGGTATCGGCGAGCCGCTTGTCGGCCGCCTGCTGCTCGTGGATTCTCTGTCGATGAGCTTCCGTACGCTGAAGCTGCGCAAGAACCCGAAGTGCCCGATGTGCGGAACGCACGAGATCAAGGAACTGATTGATTACGATCAATTCTGCGGCATCGCTCCGCCGACGACCACCGGCCCGCTGGAAGTAGCGCAGCACGCCGCCGTGGGTGATGTTCTCGTACAGGACGGCATTCCGCAGATCACCGTGGAAGAGCTGAAGGCCAAGCGCGACCGCAACGATGACTTCGTGTTGCTGGATGTTCGCGAGCCGCATGAGTATCGCATTGCGAACCTGGGCGCTCCGCTCTATCCGCTGGGCGAGATCGGTTCGAAGCTTGGCGAGTTGGCGCAGTACAAGGACAAGGAAGTACTGGTCCACTGCCGCTCCGGCGCGCGCAGCCAGAAGGCCGCGCTCGAGCTGAAGGCTGCCGGCTTCTCCAACGTGAAGAACGTCGCAGGGGGCATCCTGGCCTGGGCCGAGAAGATCGACCCGACCATGCCGAAGTACTAAGTCAGTCTCTGCTCATCAAACTCCCGTTTCGGAGCTTCTGTAAATCCTGCTCTGAACGGGAGTTTTTGTGCTCTGAGCTACTCTTCTTCGTTGTTTGTGCTCGTAATTGGAACGACCGGAAATCACGTCAAATGCCGGCCCCTCCTATGTCCGGAAACTGTTCACTTTATAGATCTTCTCGATATACCGAAGGTGTTTTGCAACGTCATGGTTTCGTCCGGGCAACCCGAAGTAAACGCGGGGGCATCCAGAGCAACTAAGCATTAGTTGATGGATACCGCGCCGCGCGCACAGTTGAGCCTCAGCGACGGGATCACCACGCAGCGGAGGATCATCCGGTGAATCGCATCATGCGCAGTCCGTCTGTACGGACAACGCTCTCCTCGTTATTTCACGCCCTTCAGAGCGGTCTGCACGTTAGCGTCACTCCCTCACACTTTTACTTTCCCGTGCCGGACCTGGACTCCTTCCGCGGTAAGGACTGGAAAGAACGCCGTCCCTGTAGCGGCATCGACTTCCGTTTCGACGAGCAGATCCAACGGCTGCAGCAGGATCTGGCGCCCTATCTGGCTGAGTGCAAGTTCCCTGAAAGTTCGGTCTCCAACAATGGACATCGCTCGTTCCACTTCAACAACGGCTTCTTCGAGCATGTGGATGCAGAGATCGCGTATGCCTTCGTGCGCCGCAACAAGCCTCGCCGCATTATCGAGATCGGTAGTGGAAACACCACGATGGTGCTGGCCGCCGCCTTACGTGCCAATCGGAAAGAGGGCTTCCCGGGTGAGTTGATCAGCATCGAACCGCACCCTGCGCCGTATCTCAAACATGGCATCGATGGCTTGACCCAGTTGATCGAAAAGCCGGTACAACAGGTCCCACTCGAGTTCTTTCATCAGCTCGAAGCCAACGATATCCTCTTCATCGATTCCACGCACGTAGTCTCGGTCGACAGCGACGTGCTCTATGAATGCCTGCGCATCCTGCCTGAGCTCGCCGAAGGTGTCCTGGTTCACCTGCACGACATCTTTACGCCGCACGATTACCCGCAGAAGTTCGTGATGACCAATCTCTGCTTCTGGGGAGAGCAGTACATGCTCGAGGCCTTTCTTTCTTTCAACCAGGCCTTCCGCGTCATGTGGTCCGCAAGCGCACTTCAGCACGAACACTGGAACGAGCTTGAGGCCGCCTTCCCGGCGTGGAAAGACAGCTACACACGCATGCCCGCGCAGCTAAAGATCTACGCACCCACACTCGATGGAAAGAATGTGTGGCCCAACAGCTTCTGGATTGAGCGCGCTGCTCGATGATGCAAATGGCGTTGCCTGACGTGGGCATGCCCTAGAGCAATTCTCCTAATACTGTGGTGTTGGAGAAATCTGCGAATGCCGTTTTCTTCGAAGGAAAACGGCGCAAACTGCAAACGCTTCGCTCTACACCTTTAGGAGAACTGCACTAGCCTCTTCGATATACCGCGACCTCGCGCAACGAATGCGCAATGGCTTCCAGGCATCGCCGGCTCCCGGGGGTTGCCGGCACCTCTATCTGCATCTTGCGGCAGAGAGAAGCCAGCATCTGCGACCCGATACGGTCGATCGTATCCGGATCCAGGTCAGGAATCCGGGCGACGAAGGCTTCGATCATGACCAGATCTTCCGTCGAGAGCTTTGCAATCACAGATGGATCGAACTCAACGCCATGCGCCACATGCATCGCATGATTCTGCACCGGGGCGGGCTCGGGAGCGATCGTAATGCTGCGGCTGGAATAGGCTGATCCAGCCCCTGCGGTCTCCTCCTGACGGACAACGATGGTGCCCGCAAGCAGATCGCCCAACCGCTTGTTCTGCTTGCTGATAACGATCGTGAAGATCCCGATGACGTAAGCCGTCGGCATCATATCGATAATCCGCAGGAAGTTCCGCGCCATTGCCTCGAAGAGCGTGATCTGTCTGCCCGTGTCTTTAATGACGCGGATGCGGTTCAAACGCTTTCCCGGCGTCTGTCCATTCCAGAAGGCTTCAAACAGGGTGTAATAGCCCCAGAAGAAGAGAAAGTTCACGAAGATCAGGCCGGCCGTCAGCCACATGCCGGTGCGGTCTGAGACCTGGTTCAGCCGCTCGGCGCCTCCGGCTGACGCAAACGCCAGGCTGATGACGATGACCAGAAATATATAAATGCCACCCTGAAGAAGCAGGTCAGCTAGGTGCGCCAGCATACGTGAGCCGAGGCCGGCCACGGGAAAACTGAGTGCTACCTGCTCGGGTGTGTCGATGCTAAGCTGATCTCGATATTGATGGGTGCTCATGATCTCGAATGCCTGGTTAGAACAGCGTAGGGCCTCCTGGGCCAAATTGGAATTCCTGATTCAGCAGGCAGAGAAATTTCGTTTGAAGCACCTTACCGCCGAGGAGCTCTCCGAGTTCGGCCTGCTCTACCGCCAGGCTGCCGCCGACCTCTCTGCTGCCCGAAGCGACCGTTCCGCCAAAACTACCGCCGAATACCTCAACCGCCTGGTCAGCCGGGCCCATCATCTCGTCTATGCAGGCCGCAAGACGACACTGCGCGGTATGCTGCGGTTTTTCACTGATGACTATCCACGCATCTTCCGTGGGCTGCTTCCCTTCACGGCAGCATCCCTGCTCATCTTCCTCGGGGGAGCCCTGCTGGGAACGCTGCTCACACTGGCGCGGCCGGAGTTCATGCGGGAGTTCCTCGGCCCATCGATGGTGAGCACCATCGAGAAACATCAGATGTGGACCGACTCCGTGGTCGCCATTAAGCCGCGCGCCTCGGCAGCGATCACGACAAATAACCTCAGCGTTACCTTCTTTACCTTCGCGGGAGGTATCGCCGGCGGTGTCTTCACCGTGTTCCTCCTGTTCAATAATGGCCTGCTGATGGGAGTCGTCAGTACAGCCTGCGCGCAGCATCATATGTCCCTCAGCCTGTGGAGTTTTGTCGCAGCACACGGCGCGCTGGAGCTTCCCGCGATCTTCATCGCCGGGGGAGCAGGACTGCGTATTGGCTGGGGTCTCCTGTTTCCCGGACTGCTCTCGCGCCGTGAATCCCTCGTGCTCGCCGGGACCGAAGCCGTCCGTCTGCTCGCCGGCACCATCCCGATGCTGCTCATTGCCGGCACACTGGAAGGCTTTGTTTCACCCACCAAGGCGCCGCTGGCGCTCAAATTCGGCATCTCCGCCACTCTGCTCACCCTGCTTTGGTTGTGGTTAGGACAGAACCGCGACCAGAAAGCCTTGGATACCGTCTCGGAACCAGCGCTCGCCTAAAGCATTTCTCCTGTAGGTGGAGTGTAGGGATCCCGTATCTATGGGCGTTTTCCGCAATGAAAACGCCGCTGCACCCCCTTCCGGGATACCCAGCAACAGGGAAAACTGCCCTAAAGCGTTCCCTGCGATTTGATCTCCAGATAACGGTTGATGGCGGCGATGCCTGCCTTTTCCGGAGATGTCTCCACCACCAGGACCCCGCGGCGCTGTAGCTGCGCCACGATCAGCCTGCGGCGCGCAAGCATCTCATTGGCCGCAGTCACGGCAAACATCTCAGTCGCATTGCGAGGCTGCTGCCGTGCAAACTCCGTCAGTTCGGGATGCTCGAGCAACACCAGCACGACCAGGTGCCGCTTCGCGAGATCGGCAACCGCGAGCGATACGTCAGGCGCAGAGGCACTCTCCGCCATCTCGGTGATCCAGAAGACGAGCGACCGCTGGGTCTGGAGCTGACGGAAGCGGGCCGCAGCCAGCCGATGATCTGCTTCGGCATGCTCCGAATGAACCATCGACAAGGCATCGAGCATACGGCGCAGATGTGGTGCTCCCTTCGATGGGGAGATCTGTTGCTGGATGCGCCGGCCATAGGCAAGCAACGCGCTACGGTCGCCGGCGCGGTCCACCACCTGAGACAGGCGCATCGCTGCCGAGACCGCCTGATCCACCTGTTGCAGGTGCAACCGGTCATCATGCGCCCGCTCCTGGAAGCCGACCATCGCCGAATTGCCATGGTTTGATCCGCCAACCTTCAACTCAAACGATGTCCGTGACAGTCGCCCGGCATCAATGACAGTCCATACCTGTTGCGACCGTTCCGTGCGGAAGGTGCGTGTGATGGGTTTGCCGCGACGTGCGGTCGCTGTCCATGAGATGTTCCGCAGTTCATCGCCCTGCTGATAGTCACGTAGCGACTCAAACTCGCGGCCGAGGCCGATGCGGCCTCGCCTCCGCTTCTCCAACTCGATCTGACGCGCACGGATCAGAAAAACATCGTCGGCTGTGCCGACGGCCTGCGGCACGACACGAATCGTCTGTTCCAGGGGCACAAGCGAGCGACCCTCCGCCAGGCCCAGGATCGACCGGTAACGAAGATAGACGTGGTCCAGCTTCATCTCACCACGTTTGGCCGGAAAGGTCGGGACACGGATCTCCGCCAGTTGGTTGCGGAAGATGGTAATTGCCTGCAGCGGAGGAACCAGCGAGAGTGCGGGATGCAGCCCGTCCATGACCGCGACACGCATCCGGCCGCTCCCAGCCTGTTCGATCTCCAACACAATATCCGTCCGCTCACCCAGCATCGGTGCATGGACAAATCGCCGTCTGACGGTAAAGATGCCGGCCTTCGGTAGACGCCAGGCATCGATCGCAGCCAGCACAAGAATGATGCCGTCCCATACGGGCATCATCCAGAGAGTGTGCGACAGAAAGAACGCGGGAATCGCAAACAACACGCCTGCCGTCAACAGCCACAGGGCGCGCGGCGTAAGAGCAAATGCGAATAAGCGCCAACGCTGGCTTTTCAGCGTAGCGGATGCCGCAACCGGTTCTGGGATCAGCGTCTGCATTCGAACCTATTTGGGAACCGGGGAAGCCGCCAACACGTCGTTCAAAACGCGGTCCGGGTCAAGACCTTCCAGTTCTGCTTCGGCCTTCAATTGCAGGCGGTGCCGCAGACATGGAATCGCGGCCGCCTTGACGTCGTCCGGCAGCAGGAAATCGCGGCCATCTTTGGCGGCGTACACCTTCGCGGTGTTCAACAGAGCGACGGCTGCGCGTGGTGAAGCTCCCAGGGCCAGCGCGGGCCACGAACGCGTGCGGCGAACAATTGACAGCAGATACTGAAGTACCTGCTCCTCTGCTTCGACGGCGCGCGCCTGTGCCCGTGCCGCGGAGATCCAGGCCGGATCGACTGGATCGATCGGTGTCTGTTCCAGCAGGCCGCCGGAGGCATGGTGCCGTTCCAGCACCGAAAGCTCTTCAGCTTCCGACGGATACCCGATTCTGATCTTCAACAGGAAACGATCGAGCTGGGCCTCAGGCAGAGGATAGGTTCCTTCAAACTCCACCGGGTTCTGCGTAGCAAAGACCGTAAAGTACGGATCGAGTACATGGCGCACGCCATCGGCCGTGATCTGTCTCTCTTCCATGCACTCCAGCAGTGCAGCCTGCGTGCGCGGAGGCATACGATTCACCTCGTCGGCCAACAGGAACTGCGTAAATGCCGGCCCCTTGTGAAAGACAAAGGCATTGTGGGACGGCATGAAAACATTTGTACCGGTGATATCGGCCGGCATCATGTCCGGAGTTCCCTGGATGCGACGATAGTCGAGCGCCAGCCAGCGCGCCAGCGACTTCACTGCCAGCGTCTTCGCAACGCCGGGTACGCCTTCAATAATGGCGTGTCCACCGGCGAGCAGCGTCACCATCGCCTGCTCGATCAGCTCATGCTGTCCTGCAAGGACCTTTCCCAGTTCCTGCGAGCCGTGCTCGAAGAGAGCCTGGACGGCATTGGTTCCAATCTGCTCCTCGGGGAGCAACTGTTCATGTTCGGACAAAGAAATTCTCCTTGAAAGCCGTGGATTTCACAGACACCCGCTGCTCCAACTCTTCCATAACCTGATGGAAACGTTTGACCACCGTAAGAGCGACTGCAGGCGAAGTCCGCTTCAATGTTTCTGTCTCTTCTAAAAGCGGGATGATATCGGGCGAGTCATAGTTGAAGCGTTCGCGTAGCGAAGCTGCAATCGCAGGCGCGCCCTCCCGCACCGTTTCACGCCCAATACCGCACTGCTGTTCCAGCATGTGAATCAGGCGCAGACGCGCATCTGCAATCGCCGCTTCTCCCGCACCCGCCTTGTGATACAGATTGCCCATCGAATAGGCGAACTCAAGCGGTGAGGTACGCGGCGTAGTTGCCAATGTCCGTAATGGACCGTGTCGCCATCCATACGCCAGGAAGAGAAAGAGCAACACCGCCAGAAGCTGCAGCACCAGTGCGGTCAAGGGGATGCCTTTGGTTTTGCTCCACGGCGAGAGCGGTAACGGCTGCGCATCGGCTTCGTTGAAGAGAATCGTGCGATCCGTGCCTCCGATACTCGCCATCAGTAGTCGCAGGTTCGCATCGTCGTGCAGACCACGATTGGTGATCGGCTCTACTGAAGC
>NZ_JBFRCY010000045.1:0-10870 GCF_052113305.1 Terriglobus sp. YAF25 | reverse complement strand
GTTTAATACAAAGATCGGTATAGGACTTCCGTTCAATATCAAGCCCATCGATATTCGGCGCCAGGTCGCTCCCATCATTGGCTACGACGGCAGCAACATGATCCTGTACACAGGGATGTGGACTGCGATCACGACTATGGGCTTAGCCAAGACGGTGGTAAGTTCTCCTCCTGTGCTTGCCGTCACCGTAGATAGATCAGGCAATGTAACCGCAGTCACAATCACGTCCCAAACTGGAAACGCATACCGGTCCGATGTGGCTGAGGTAGGAGCTCTACCGCAGAGTATGCCTATGCCGCAGATCATCTTCCCTGGAAGATGCACTGCCRCAGCCAGCTTCAGCGGCCTGAATCTCAATGGCAATGGCCAGTTCGTACTTGGTTCGGTGAATATCACCAACAACGGTGGTGGAACCTGCACGGGAGTGGCCTCAGCAACAACGCAGACAACATACCCCAACCCCTATGGGATCTATCCTTACGCTCGCAATTACTCCGTCCTAACGAACATGGGTAATGCTTATCAGCCTGGGCAGCCGAATGCCTATGTAACTTTGGTTGACCCAGCGAAGTGGTCTCCGGGAATACCAGGAGATCCCACGCATCCTGGGGATTTAATCGACAATGTTCTATTCATCCATGACCGCGTCCACGAAGGCTATAGCAACACCGTGAAGTACAACACAATTGGAGGCAGCCCCAGCGAGTCGAGTCTTTCTCGGACTTTCACTGGGCTTGGAGGTGGAGACTTCGCCGAAGCCATCATCAACGGCAACAACGCTCAGATGTATGCGTCGAGGAACAATCCTCCAACCGCAGAGAAAGGCTACACCGTTGCTCCTCGGTTGTTCAGCATCCTCGGAGGCTGGAGGACTCTGTTTGATATGCCCGCTCCGTACCCGACAGGCATGGCGTATAACCCTCCGATGACCGAACCTGCAAATCGCGGGACCATATTCCTCATCAGCTGCAACCACCACCTCATGAATATAGACTGCGGTAGCTCTCGCGATGACTACGATATAGTTACGGCTCAGCCTTCTCCTGCGAGTGGGTCAACTCTAGGAACATCCAGTTTCGGGTACTCGCCCGATGCTGCAAATTACTTCTTCAACGACAACGTAAGGTTAGTTGGAAATGCCGCCAGCCTCATTATCAGCGGTAACTCGGGAGTTATGAACTGTCCCGGGGGCCGCGGAACGTGCTTGCAGTACAACAACTCCAGCAATGGATATAAGGGATACCTTGGCATTTGGGCTGCCAACGGGGCGCAGAAATTTGCGATCCATTCCAACAACGGTTTGCAGTTCTTCAGCTCTCCGAACTTTATTACCGGGCTACAGGGAACCACTGGAACGAATCTGTTGCGCACGACCGGAAGCTTCACTCCCGGGCATGTCGTATCGATTGACTCCAATGGCAACGGCACTGATGGTGGCGCAATTCCATTGGCTAATACAGGAGCTGTATCCTTCACGGCCGGCAGTGCGGCTGGAAGTACTGGATCAGTTGCCTGCATGGGAGGAGCATCCTGCAATGCGAATAGAGGTCGAGTAACAGTCACTCCAGGCGGAACGGGTATTGGCGCCGGCACGATATTCACGATCACCTTCGGAGCGGCTTATCCGAATACTGCGTACACATGCCAGGTCATACAGAATGGTCTCAATCATGGTGTTAACGCATTCCCTCAATGGTCGCCGACATCCACAACTGTAGTAACGGTCAAAACCTCAGGGAGCGGAATCCTGGATACATTCACGCAGGAATTTGATTACATCTGCCTGCAATAAATCACCTCAATGAATTCTTCTCTCGGCCCCGTTCGCGGGGCCTTTTTACTGCCAGCTATGGTCTCTAGTGTGGTGATTCGATGTAGCTGCAAGATGAAGGGCACGAACACGAAAGATCATCCCCAGGCGGAAAAAAGCGGCGCCATCCTTGAGGATGGCGCCGTTGATCTATCCAGGGGCTTCTTTCAAAACCTCCCTGTTTCAAACCTTCTGATACAGCCGATACCGCTCGGTTGTAATCGCGTCGAACGGCCGCATCTCCACGTCACCATCTCTTCATCGCAGCTCCTTGAAGCAGCTCGCAACCATCTAGAGCAATTCTCCTAATACCGTAGCTTGGGATAAATCTGCGAATGCCGTTTTCTTCGACGGAAAACAGCGCAAGCACCCGAAGCTTCACACCAGGACTTTAGGAGAAACGCTCTACCGCAGTAATGCGTTGGTGCACCAGATGGCAGCTTCCTGTCCGTGGAAGTCCCCGGTACGGCGGCGGCGAGCGTAGTAGTAGGCAAGGTCATTCTTTTTGCCGGTGCCTTCGCACACCTGCGTGATGTCGCTGTTCTGATCGATATAGCCTGCCACCGCGATCCATCCCTTACGTGCCGCGGGACCGTACTCTGCCTCCGGCAGCCAGCCGTTCTTAACACCGGTGATGAAGGCGTAGGTAAACATCGCCGAGCTCGAACTCTCCGGCCAGGCATCGTCTTTATCGATCAGCTCACGCCACATGCCGTCCTTGCCCTGGTACTTCAGAAGGCCGGCCATCATCAGCTTGTAGCCCTTCAGGATTCGCGCACGGTCGGGATGATTGTCAGGCAGGTCACGCAGCATCTCAGCCATTCCCACGGCGACCCAGCCGTCACCCCGTCCCCAGAAGAAAGGAACATCGGGCGCGTGATGGAACAGGCCGTTCGGCTGCTGCAGCTTATCGAGATAGCTCACCATCTCCTTTGCGGTGCGGTCCAGGTACTTCTTGTCGCCCGAGGCGCGATACTCCTGCAGCTGCAGGATGGTTAGCATGTACATGTCGTCGATCCAGTAGCGGGTCTCAGCCGAAAGGCCGTCCGGCTGCGGATTCTCCCACTGACGGTCAGCCCAGCTCTTGCCGTAGCTGGCATACTTCTCGTCCTTGGTCAGGATGCCGATCTCGATGGGCACGATGCCGAAGATCGAGTCGTCCACGTGCCGCCGCTGCGGAATACGGGACTCCTCGGCGCCGCCGGGCATCAGCGGCTCGAACTTCTTGATCAGCTTGTCGCGGAGATCGGTGTCGCTGGTGAGCTTTGAGAACTCCAGCGATCCGTACCATGCCCCGACTTCTGAGTAGTGGATCGTCGCCGTGTACTGGTGCGGGCTCACAACAAAATGGTCGGCCAGCTTCTTCCCGACGACCTTGGGGTCGGTATTTTCCGGCCAGTTCGTAAAGTACTTGTCACCGGGCTTCTGAGCCAACAGAGCCGTCGCAAAGAGAGGTAGAGCAGCCAGGATGCGGAGCTTCATACGAAAACGATTTCTCCTTCTAGAACGAGAGGATTGTACCGAATGGAGCCACCATTGAGTACTCCGTTTTTTTCGCCGTTTCAATGGAATCAGCAGGAGTTAGCGCTAACAATGCCGCGACGAACCCCTCCCTCGGCGGAGGGATACCATTCACTCGCTCACGAATGAGCAATCATATTCTGAACCGCCTGCGCAGGCCGGTCGGCTGCCGCATTCCCACGCCTGACAATAAGCAGGCTGTTGCTGGCGATCAGTGCCAGGCACGCCGTCATATAAGGAATCCATTCGTTATACAAACGGATCTCCAGCGGATCCCCTGTATAGAACATCACCGCGACCCAGAGCGGAAGCAGGTACGCGCAGCGGCGCAGCCGTGTATCCGAAACTCTGTCATGAAACAGGACCAGCGGGATCCAGAGAAAACCGAAGGTGCTGGCAAAGAGAGGCCAGTGCGTCGGGTTGGAGACGATACGCAGATTGTTCTGCCAGGAGATCACAATGCCGGTTCCGTGTCCTCCGGTCATTTGCTCGCACCACATCACCAGGAGCTGCCATACCACCAACTGAGCGGCTGCCTCGACCAACACAAGAGGACGAATCTGCCGCCATGCCTGGCGCAGGGAAAACTCCTCCGGCAAAGAGCAGACAACAAACAGCAGCGGCAGGAACATCGTCGTCTCACGATTCAGCGTTCCAACCAGAAAAGCCACGTAATAAAGCCATCGTTTACGGCTGATCAGAGCGTATAAGCCGGTCCCGAAAAATATCGGCGTGGTCAGATCATAGGGAAACTGCGCTCGAATATCAAAGGAGAGCAGCTCGTGGGTGTCGAGCATGTAGATGGCCGCCAGAGAGATCCATTGCCACGGGGTCTGGCGTCCCAGTAGTTGGCGGATCAGCGTCCAGGTCACTACAACCATCAGAAGTGACGCGATGAAGCCGGTAAGAAACAGAACCTGCTGCTCCGGAGTCATGGTGCGCTTGCCCAGATGAAACAACCGGGTACCATGCAAATGCAGAAATGCCCGGTAGACCCACTCCATGAAGATGCGCCGGCGGTACGGGCTTTCAACGTGACCATAGGCGAAATCCTGCAGGGTAAACGCGGGCCCCAGAGTGATGGAAAATCCCTGCGCGAACTGGAAGCAGCCAGCAATACACAGCATCCAGAAGAGAAGATTGCGCTTCCCGCCGGAGCCGCTGTCGCCGGAAACCGTTAGCGGCTGAACCTCGGTCTTAGGCATACTTCAAGCTACCATGCCGAACAGAACGGAGTGATAAACGCAACCCGATAGATATCCTTGATCCGGAAGTGAGTTGTAGATCGTAATTATTGGCGTTTCCAGAGAAATAACGGTGTACGAAACTCGCGTCAGCATTACTCCTCCGCCGTGCGCGAGTGACCAATTGCCTTCTCAACCGACCGCGGAGCGCGCAGAAGCGCCGGATCGAACTTGTAGAACGCCACCAGCAACAGGACTCCGAAAACCATCATGAGCAGCGTATCGGTCGCCAGCATTCCCGGCATGCCGAAAGCCGCATAACCTCGTCCATCCAGCCACGTAACATAACTGGTCGGCAGATTTGCCGCGCTGAAGAGTACTGACATCTGCGTCGCCGCGAGCGGATTCTCATTCCCCGTCAACTGGAAGACGATTGCCGTTAGTGCAGTGAAGTTGATTCCCTGGCAGAAGTTATAGAGCAGCACCAACAGCGCATAGCTTGCAGCCGAGCGCGGACAAAAAATCGCGACTCCGGTCGCGATCGAGGTGGCTGCGCCGGCACAGATATAGACCTTCATCCGCGAAAACCGATCGGCCAACGGACCTCCAGCGAGACACCCCAGCGAACAGGCGATGGCGACTCCCGCACCGCAAACGGTCGTCACCCAGCCCGGAGAGACAGCAAAGTCGTTCCCCAACCCGGAAAAGACATTGTTCAATGCGAATGCACCCGCAGGCAGAAGGAACGTAATCAATCCGAGCAGCACATCGCGATGCCGCAGGATCTTTCCCAGATCGCGGAAGAGGCTACCGAAGACAACCGCAGACGAACGAGCTGGACTCACAGGTCGTGGAAATAGCGAAAAGAGTATCAACGCAGGCACAAGAAAGAGCACCGCCGTCAGCACTGCCGCCATCATGCCGGGTTCAAACCGGCGGACCAGGAAGATCGCCGAGACTCCGAAGAGCGCGGCGCCACCGAGATTTGCGATCTGGTACCAGGAGCCGAGGTGCCCGCGATGCTCGTCCTCCACCATCTCCGCGAGCCATCCGCCTGCGGCAGATTGAAAGAGGTTTGTTGCCAGACATCCAAGCGTGAGATCGGCTGTAAAAAGGACCAGGTGCCGTGTCAGCAGGACACTGGAGGCGATGCACACCGCCATCACGGTCAGCCATATCCAGACCCAGGTACGCCGCGAGAGGCCGACATCCACGATCGGAGCCGCGACAAATCCCCAGAAGCTTGGGGAAAACGCAATCGCCGAGATCGTCGCGATGCGCGCTACCGAGACACCCTGAGTGCTGAGCAGCAGCGGCATGGTGGTGTTGATGAAGCCGTAGAAGAAGCCGAGCGGCAGGTTGGCGAACCCGGTCACCCACATTGGCAATTGTCGCTGCATGGATGAGATGACTATAGCGCCCGATCAAGCCCGCCAAAGAAAAAGCGCCGCAAACGCGGCGCTTTCTTATTCCATTATTCCTTTATTCAATTACTTGGTAGCGACCGCTTCCTGCGCCACGGCAGCCTTCAGAGCGGCAGCCTTGTCGGTCTTCTCCCAGGTGAACGCATCGCCGGTGCGGCCAAAGTGGCCGTAGGCTGCGGTCTGCTTGAAGATCGGGCGGCGAAGCTCGAGGGTCTCGATGATGCCCTTCGGCGTCAGCGAGAAGTTGGCGCGGACAGCCTCAGTGATCTTCGCCTCGGAGACCTTGCCGGTTCCAAAGGTGTCTACCAGAACCGAAACCGGCTCGGCGACGCCGATGGCGTAAGCAAGCTGAACCTCGGCGCGATCGGCCAGACCGGCAGCGACGATGTTCTTGGCGATGTAGCGGGCCATGTAGGCAGCCGAACGGTCGACCTTGGTCGAGTCCTTGCCGGAGAAGGCGCCGCCACCGTGACGGCCCATGCCGCCGTAGGTGTCGACGATGATCTTGCGGCCGGTCAGACCGGAGTCACCCATCGGTCCGCCGATAACGAAGCGGCCGGTCGGGTTGATGTGGTACTTGGTGTCGGCATCCAGAAGCTCGGCAGGAATGACGGCCTGGATCACGTTCTTCAGGATGTCGGCATGAAGCTGCTCGTTGGTCAGCGTCGATTTCGGATCGCGGTCCTTGAACTCGGCATGCTGGGTCGAGATAACCACTGCGTCCACACGGACGGGCTTGTGGTTCTCGTCGTACTCCACCGTGACCTGGCTCTTGCCGTCAGGACGCAGGTACGGCATCAGGCCGTTCTTGCGGACCTCGGAGAGGCGAAACGACAGCTTGTGCGCCAGCGCGATCGGAGTCGGCATCAAGTCCGGGGTCTCGTTGGTGGCATAACCGAACATCATGCCCTGGTCGCCGGCGCCGCCGGTATCCACACCCTGGGCGATGTCAGGCGACTGGCTGTTGATCGAAGAGATGACGGCGCAGGTCTGGCTGTCGAAGCCCTTCAGAGCGTCGTCATAGCCGATGCCCTTCACCGTGTTGCGGACGATGGTCTGGAAGTCGACGTACGCCTTGGTCGTGATCTCGCCGGCAACCACCACCAGGCCGGTGCAGGTGAGGGTCTCACAAGCGACGCGGCTATAGGGGTCCTGCTCCAGGCAGGCGTCCAGGATTGCATCCGATACCTGATCGGCAATCTTGTCAGGGTGTCCCTCGGTTACGGACTCACTGGTAAACAGAAAACGGTCGCGTGTCGCCAAAACTACTTCCTCCAATGCCGCGTTGCAGCTCGTGTGATGCACTATTCATTTTACGCGTTTGTGCCCATTCCGGGGCGGATTTGCAGCGAGCGGGGCGTTTAGAGGGCCGAACGGAGTCATTTCCCGGCAAAAGGAACGACGGCCGATGCATCGGCCGCCGTCAGGTACCTCAAACAACAGGAGTTAGAAGACGATCTTTGCTCCAAGCTGCATGATCCGCTTGTCACGATAGCTGGTGATATTACCTGCGGTCGAACTGTACGAGGTCACATTCGTGGCCGCGTTATAGCCCGTCACAATGCTGGAAGTCGTTACGCCGTCAGGATTGGTGTGATTGAACAGGTTGTAGGCCTCGCCGCGAAGCTGCACGGTCAGGCGCTCATAGATTCGGATGTTCTTGAAGGCGCCCAAATCAGCACGCCACCAGCCCGGACCTTCGATGATGTTGCGTTGCGCGTTTCCACCACGGAACTGACCGGCGGGCACCGCAGTATATGCAGCCACGTTGTACCAGTGAGCACGCGTGTGGATCGGATAGTTGGAACCGGCGACATTCGGATCGGCAACACGGTCAGGACGTCCACCCGCCACACTGCTTCCCAGAAAGCCGACCCCGGCAGGATCCAGACCCGAGGTGGTTGCATTCAACGGTAAGCCACTGTTGACGAACGCGATGGCCGAGACCTCCCAGCCTCCCAGCAGACGACCGGTCAAGCCCTTCTGCTCATAGAAGAACGGAATCGCCCACACAGCGTTCATGTTGAACATGTGGCGGCGGTCGGCGGCGGAACGGCCATACTCCGCCGCGGGGTTCGAGGAGATCTGAGGAGCGCCGGTGCGGTCGGCATTGGCGTTGGTCAGAGCCTTCGAGTAGGTGTAGTTTATGCCGATCTGCGAACCATGCGAGAACTGCCGCTTGCTCGAGAACTGCAGCGAGTTGTAGTTGCCCGTGAAGATGGGCTGAATCGAGTTGATGGCCTGGTACCCCTTGTACGGACGAACGCGGTTCACGAGAACCGTATTGCTGCTCGTAACGGTCGTGTTGTTCGTCAATGCCGCAAATGCGCCCGCCGAAGCCTCGTTGATGTCCACCAGGCCAATTAAGTGAACCTGGTGGCTGCCGACATAAGCGAGTTCCATAAAGACGTTACCGGGGAGCTGCTTCTGCAGACTGAGCGAGTACTGCTGGTTATATGGCGTCCTCATCTTCGGGGCGGTGGCGCGGATCAGCTGAGCCGCGTAGCTGGTGTTCGCCGAAACCGCCGCCGGGTTATCGAAGCCGGTGTTCGAAATACTTGGGGTCAGAATAAACGGCGGATTCTGGAAGATGTTCTGCTCGTAGGTACCGAACAGCGACGAGTCATACGCGATGCCATAGCCGCCGCGCAACGACGTTCTTCCATCACCAAAGACGTCATAGGCAAAACCGACGCGAGGTGCAAAGTTCAGCTTGTCTTCCTTGCCAACCTTGTTTCCGTACGGAGAATTGGTGCCGTTGACGGTGGTGCCGTTCGCCTGACTGCCCACCAGCTTGCCGTTCACGCTCACACCATTGGTAATGGCCTGCGAGTAGGTGACTGAGCCGTTCGGGGTAACGCCGGTGCACGGAGCTCCGACAACGCAGAGCAGACCATTGGTATCGATGGTTGCCGCGTTCGCGGAGTTGTAGAGCGACGGATCGAACGTTGTAAGTCCGTGATTATTGTCAGTCGGCTGAGCAAAGTAGGAGTAACGAACACCGAAGTTGAAGGTAAAGCGCGGCGTGACCTTCCAGTCATCTTGCGCGAAGACCTCAAACTGGTTGCTGGTTACACTCGGCGTTACGTCCACCGAAGCCTGGCTGAAGGTCGTGACGTAGCCTGTCAGGAAGTTCGCCCAGGACTGCTGGTAGTTCTGCGCACCGGAACCCGTGGGAGCGTTGCCGTTGCTGAACGCGAAGCTGCCCGCGTTCGCTGCGGCGTTGTTCTCCGTCTTGGTGTAGTTGTTAAAGGTCGCACCAAACTTCAGTGTGTGCGTGTGAGCCACAATCGACACATTGCCGAAGATATTGTGGTTCCGGTTGTAGTCACGGTACGGTCCGTAGGTGGCAAGAGTCGTGCCGCCCGTAAACGTCAGGGTTGGAACACGCGGTAGCGTGGAGGTATACGGCAGCGTCGGCTTGATGTCAGGCGAGTTGGCGTTCAACATCTTGCCGGTCGGGTCACTCAGCAATGCGCCATAGGAATATGCATAGCCGCCCTCAACCAGAAGACGCGGTGAGATCACATAAGTTGCGTGCCCCAGGTAGATACGCCCGGGCGCGTTGGTCGCGGTGGTATTGACGCCGGGATAGCCGCTTCCTTGAAATAGGCCGCCCGGTTCAATCGTGGGGATCGAGTCGTTGATAATGCGGAAGAAAGCGCTCAGCTTGCTTCCGAAGGTCTGATCGATACGGCCGATCTGCTGGTTGCCGTTATAGATATTGCGCTGTGGCGACAACACCAGGGTTCCGGTCGAGTCGGGAGCCCCTACACCCGCAAAGATGTCTTTCAAATAGGCCTGTGCCATCGGGCTGCTAACAGACACAGATGTTGTCCCCGCATTGCGGCATTTACCGAGGTTCGACGAAGTCGTATCCGGTTGACCCGGCAGATAGGTGCTCTGGTAAGTGCAAACGGGAGAGGTGAACGTACCGGCGCGCTCCGCAAGCGATGGAACGCCGGTCAAGGTAATAGGTTTATAAAGAACGACGCGGCGTAGTTCCTGCGAATAGAAGAAGAACGTTCCGTGCTTGCGCCCGTCGTAGACATTTGGAATCCAAACAGGACCGCCGAAGGTGCCCCCGAAGTCGTTATAGCGCAGCAGGCTGCGTGCGGAGGTGGTTTTGGCTGCCCCGGAAGGAGTCGTCGTCAGCTTGTTCAGCGTGTCGTTGGCGTTGAAGATGTCGTTGCGGACAAACTCATACGCGGTTCCGTGAAACTGCGTTGAGCCGCTCTTGGTAATCACGTTGACCTGGCCGCTCGCGGCGCGTCCATATTCGGCACTGTAGCTTCCACGCATTGTCTTGAATTCCGCAATGGCGTCGACCGACGGATAGGTCAGCAGCGTTGAATTGGATCCGCGATCCACATTGTCCGCGCCGTCCACCGTCCAGGCATTGCCGGATGTACGAGATCCATTGACAGAGAAATTCACCACATTCGTGGTGCCCACAGGATTTGAGTTACCGATGTAGATCTGGTCGCCACCGGTGTAAGCAACACCCGGCTGCAGGCCGACGAGCTGTTCGTAGTTACGGGTTGAGAGAACCAGCTCACGCATTTGCGTACCGTCCACCACAGACTGCTGGGCTCCGCTCTCCAGATTGATGGCCTGAGCTTCCGCAGCCACGTCAATGCTGACTGCCGCAGCGCCCGGCTTGAGCTCGCGGTTAAAAGTAAGTGTGTCATTCGCGTGCAGGACGATGTCCTTGAGGCTAAGGTCACCGAAACCGGAAGCCGAGATCGCTATTTGATAGCGGCCCAGCGGCAGAGAGGTTGCGGTATAAAAGCCGGCGCTGTTCGTGGTTACGGTACGGACGACCAGCCCCTGGTCGACATAGGTCATGGTGACCTTCGCTCCGCTGACCGCTGCTCCGGTTGGATCGGTCACGGTACCGCTGATACTACCTGTCACGGACTGTGCCAAGG
>NZ_JBFRCY010000044.1:0-15536 GCF_052113305.1 Terriglobus sp. YAF25 | reverse complement strand
CAACAGGAGCAGCTCGGCTATGTTCGCGGGGGATATAGCACTGTTTTTCACAGACTGCAGCAGGTCGTTGTGTCACTTGGAGGCTCGACCAACACCGGAGTGAAGATCCGGTGTATCTCCTCGAATAACCCTACGCAGGAAGGACATATCCGCGTCAAAGCCTGCCATAAAGATATGTACTTTGACGGCGCCATTCTAACCGCGCCGAACAGAGTCATCGCCGATTTGCTCGACACGGACGATGCCGCTTACAAAGCCCGCCTGGGGCAGGTAATGTACCTCGGGATTATCTGCGTTGTTCTGGTTTTGAAAAGGCGTCTGAGCCCGTTCTATGTAACGAACGTGACAGAAAAGATCGGCTTCACGGGCGTCATCGAAATGACGAACCTGATCGATCCCGCGCAGGAGACCAACAACCGCCATCTCGTGTATCTGCCCCGCTACGCTGCTCCCGACGATACCTTATTCGAGGCCTCCGACGATGCAGTCTGGCAGCACGTCTGGACCGATCTTTCGCGGATGCACCCCGACCTTACGGAAGCGGACATTGAGCATCGTTTTGTCTTCCGCGAGCGGGTCGTTCAACCCGTGCCGACGCTAGGGTATTCCGAGATTCTGCCTCCGGCACGGACGCCGGTCGCCGGCGTCTATGTTGCCAATACCTCTCAGATACTGAATGACACGCTCAACAATAACGCGATGACGTCCATCGCCCAGGCTACATGCGACGAACTCATGAAAGATATCCCGTTGCAGCAGCAGGTCGAGACCTTAGCGCCGAAAGGGACGGAAGAGGCGCTCAGGCCCGCTTTCGCACGGTAGGTGTCCCACTATGCATATCTCCATGATCTCCATCGAGGCCATTCTCCAAGCAATCGATCACCTATTGCTTGGCCGCCCGGTGATCTCACTTCTTTTGATTTCCGGATGTCTGTTCCTCATCTCTGAGGTAATCCAGCGTGCCAAACGGAGCCAGATCCCTGTGCCGACAAAGACACAGATGCTCCATCAAGGCACAGAAGACAGTTCCCTATGAACCTTTCATCCACCATCGTTCCGCACGTCCTGGCCTATCACGAGATCGACGACCAGAATTCGGCGGATGTCTATTGCATCTCTCCGGATACCTTCATGAGCCATATGTGGGCTGCCGCCCATGAAGCTGAACCGGTCAAACAATCGGCGTATATTACGTTTGACGACGGCCATGTGTCGCATATGCGATGGGCGGTTCCCATTCTGAATGAGCTCGGCGCACAGGGACATTTCTTCATTCCTACGGCCTGGGTGGGATCGAAGCACGGATATGTCACTTGGAACGATGTACGGTCGATCGCCGACCAGGGGCATCGGATCGGCTCCCACGGTGCCACTCACATCTTTTTATCGGCCTGCAACCCCTCCCAGTTAGAACAGGAGGTTCGCAGTTCCAGACTGACCCTCGAAGCCAAGATCGGCCAGGCTGTCACATCGATTTCAATGCCTGGCGGGCGTTGGAATGACACTGTGATTCGTGCCTGCGCCGTGGCGGGATACGAAGAAGTCTATACCTCGGAGCCTGGCATGTACCGTACAGCTACGGTCGAGAACAGCATACGGCTTCCTGCGGTTATTGGAAGATTTGCGGTACGCCGTAAGACCTCACTCCGCACAATTGCCGCCTACCTTGAAGGCGATCTTTTCGCTGTCAGCCGGCTTCGCGGTATGTATCGGTTTCGTCAACTTGCTAAACGCATGATCGGAGACAGGGGCTATCAACAAATCTGGTCTTCCCTCTTCCGTGCGATGCCAGGCTGAACGATGTGGGGTGTAGTGTATGCGGGTTCTTCAACTTGTCTCAAGTTCCGGCTTCTACGGCACGGAAAGAATGATCTGCCTCCTCTCGGCCGCTCTTCAACGCGCCGGAGCTGAGGTCTATATCGGCGTCTTCAATGGCTCAAGTGCATCCTGTTCGCGTTTTGTCCAGGAGGCTGAACGTCAGAATCTGCCGGTACTCAATCTCGCCTGCAAAGGAAGGTGGAGCCTTAGGACCATTGTGCTTCTGGCCAGATGGCTCCGGATGAACCATATCGAAGTGCTGCACACCCATGGCTATAAAGCGAATATCTATGGGCTGGTGGCTGCCCGTCTCGCAGGCTGCGCGCTTGTTGCAACCTGTCACAACTGGACCAACCGGACCGCATCCCTTCGGCAATACGCTACGCTCGACCGGTTTCTCCTCCGTCACTTTGACCGTGTGGCAGCCGTATCGCACGGAGTCCTGTCGAATCTGCGACGTGCCGGTGTGCCCGGGCGGCGCATACGGCAGATCCCCAATGGCATTGAGGTCGCTACATACAAGGCCGCATCGCAAACGCCCAACCGGTCTGGGCGTATTATTCTCGGTTGCCTTTCGAGACTTTCGAAAGAAAAGGGGGTCGATGTTCTGGTTTGGGCCCTTCCCAAACTATTGGCGGCCTATCCCGAACTGCAGTGCGTCGTTGCGGGAGAAGGTCCCGAACGGGAGCGCATTCTCGCGTTAGCGGCCGAGCTCTGCGTCTCTCACGCTCTTCACCTACCTGGGTTCTGTGACGACACCGCTCGTTTTTTGTCGCGTTGCACACTTGTCATCCAGCCATCGAGAATCGAAGCGATGCCTCTGGCAGTACTGGAGGCGATGGCTTCTGAAAAACCCATCATAGCCTCGGCAGTCGGCGAAATTCCTCGTTTGCTGGAAGACGGCAAGGCAGGCCTGCTTGTACCGCCCAATAATCCGGATATGCTGGCAGACGCCATTCTGAGGCTGCTTTCTTCACCGGAGAAGCAACAAGAATTGGCGGCTCGCGCGGCAGAAAAGGCTGCCGCGTGTTTCGACGTTTCGGTCATGCTCGACGGCTATCTCATGACGTACAAGGAAGCGATGGCAAAGCGTCATCTCCTGGTGAGAACTAGCCCTTCGGAGAAAGCAGGCGCATATTATGGGCGTGGTACCGATCGCAACATCGCATAAGGCGACAGGAGGCACGCAACCGGAGGGCTCATCCTTGCGTGTATGGCTGAGTGATCCGTTGTGTTTTACCCCCTGGTATACAGCCTCGCTAGCCCGCGCCCTTGCTTCAGCGAATGTCTCCCTGCGGCTGCTGAGTGCCAGCGTCTCTCGTGAGCCTGAGTATTTTTCCCAGGTGAGTCTCTCTCCTGATCCGGGTCCTTTTCATTTCGACAATCTGGCAAATGGCTGGCCATCATCACTGCGGCGTGTCATGCGCTGCGCAGCTGCCATCTCGAATTCCATTGCACTCGCAAGAACACTGGAGAGTACTCCCTCAAAGCGCCCCGACATTATCCACCTGCAGCAGCTCCCTCTGTTAAACCACAACATCGGTAGCGACTTTGAGCTGCTCGGAGCCGCCCGGAGATGCCACATCCCGGTTGTGCACACCGTTCATAACCTGCTTCCGCACGACACTGGGAATCGCCTGGAAAACATCTTCGGCCGCCTCTATCGCAGTGTGGATCACCTGATCTGTCACTCGCGGGATATCGCAGATGCCCTGGGGGCTCGATTCGACATACCTTCCATCTTCATCTCTGTCATACCGCATGGGCCCCTCTTTGAATCCGCAGATCATAGGAGTCCCAGCGACGCCCGTGCAACGCTGAACCTTCCTCAAGACCGCCCGATTGTTCTCTGGCAGGGCGTCATGGCGTCCTATAAAGGATTAGACCTGCTGCTCCAGGCGTGGACGGCCAACGTGCCTCGATGGAAAAATCGATCGATGGTTATGCCCCTGCTGGTCATCGCAGGAACGGGTTCCTCAGACGTTGAGGCCGAGGTTCAAGCAGCAGCCGCTTCCCTCCCGGACACCGTGCGGGCTGACATTCACTACATCCCCACAAGCCGACTGCCCTCCTACTACCAGGCTGCCGACCTGCTGGTGTATCCCTATCGATCGATAACGACCAGCGGCGCTTTGCTGACAGGCTTGTGCTACCGGAAGCCAATTATCGCCTCCGACCTGCCGCCATTCCGGGAGTATCTGGAACCAAACCAGAACGCTCTGCTGGTGCCTCCGGGAGACGTTGCAGCGCTTTCCTCTGCACTCGAAGAAGCGGTTGACGGCATCACAAACCTACATCGACAGCCACGAGCGGAGGCAGGCAGAAACATCTATCTCGACCTTCTCATGGGAGCAGCAAATAACCATCGCAGGTACGTTGGCTGGGATCAGATCGCGCGGCAAACGATCGAGGTGTACCGGATGACAATCACAGCCAAAGCTGCGCAGCCGAAAGTATGCAAGATCCTGCAAACATTTCCAAAGGCATCCTTCCGCAAATCCTGATATTCGCCAGAAACGCCCTCAAATAGAGGGCAGATTTGGCTTTTTGATTGCTTCCTCAAGCATCGGAAGGATGGCCATTATGAAGCCCAGGTCTCATACCATTTGGTTCTCGCTAGCATGCTCGGCTCTTCTCTGCGCTGGAAATTGCTACGGACAACAGCGCGTGGCAGATGCAGGCAAGACCAACGCTCCGAGTGTGCCGAAAGCAGACCCTCGCGCTACCCCTGCCGTTGCCACGCCCCAGTACACGATTGGAAGCGGAGACGTCCTCAACATCCAGGTCTGGAAAGAAAAGGATCTGAGAGCCAGCGGGATCTGGATGAATTACAAGTCTCTGATTCAAGGTTCCGATACGAATCACAATCTGCAGCTCAATCCCGGCGACACAGTGGTGATCCCGTGAAAGTACTCAACCCTGTTTCCTTGCTCTGTCTTATCTGCCTTACTGCCCCGGCCGGTGTAGTTGCTCAAGCTGCGCACACACAAACGTCTTCCCAGGCTCAGGACCCCGTACGGGTAGACAATGGCCAATCCTCAACACAACAAGAGATCCGTCCGACGTGGGTAGACGCAGCGATGCCACGCGAAGAACGGCCTTATTTTGATCTCGAAGCGTCGCTCTCGTATGGCCGGGATACTGCCATAAACAACGCACCGGACCTGAAGTCCAACACCCTTGGATTACAGGGCCACGTCGGCATCAGTTCGGTGGGACACCGCTTCTCCAGCTATCTTACGCACGACGCCACCGTACTTCAGTTCCCGGCAAGTGATATCAAAATGCAACAGTATCACTGGACAACCATCGGCATGACTGAGATCACCAGCCCCCGTACCGTATGGGGTCTGAACGCTGCAAATGCATACGGCGCAGATGCGGCGCGCGCGGGAAGCAGCGTCAGTCTTGCTAATGTAAATTCAGCAATCAACAATAACGGCGTACAAACGGGACTCATCACCGGCGACACGCTTCAGCAATACGTAACATTTCTTGTCGACCACGAAACTTCAGAAGTAAGTGCGCTATCTTTCGGCGCAAGCGCAGGCTTCCATAATTTCCTTGGGGCTGCCCCCTCCACCCGGCAATACGAGATAAATGCGGCTTATCGCGAATTGTGGAGTCGCCGCCTGCTCATCGGGGTTCGAGGCGATGCTGCACAACAGAACTTCGGAGCGGGTACCTGCGTAACCGCCGCGCTTGGAGCCTTCTCCACGTACCAGATGACCGCAGCGATGCGGGTCGAAGGCTCAGGTGGTCCGGTTTTCGGTTCTGCAGAATGCACCGGCAATTATCAATACGAGTTTGCCGTTTCAGCGCAGAACGCTCGAGGAAACCGGGCCTACATCGGTACAAGCCGTAAACGCGGCAATGGTGCCGTCGCAGGGTCCCTTTGGGAGACCTCAGTCTATGGCGGAGTGCAGGTTGGCAATCCCAGACGGTTCACGGCTGCATTCAACGGTGGTTATAGCAGCTACCATGGCGGAGCTTTGACGGATACAAGCTCCGACATCAATGGTTATTTCCTGTCGGGCGAGTACCACCGTCCTCTTTCGCAATGGGCGGAATGGTCATTTACAGCACGTCATTTTCAACGCACCGTCTCTTCGGTCGATTTGGCCAGAACGGTCTTTTTCGTAACATTCACCTGGTCGAGGCAGCATGGAGGTTCCCATGGCAGATGAGCATATTCCCATTTCCGAGCGCATCTCGATGTTGTTCAGTGCGCTGAAATACCACTTACGACTGACTCTCATCGTCCTTGCCGTTGTCTTTGCGGGATCGGCGGTGTATATCGAGCAGATGCCGGATGTGTACATGGCACAAACTCAGATCCTGGTAAACCCTCAGCGGGTCTCGGACAAGTATGTCAGCAGCGCCGTTTCGATGGGTGCAAGCGAACGCCTGAATACTTTGAGCCAGCAGATTCTCAGTTCCTCAAGGCTCGAAAGGATTCTGGAAGACTTCGGCCTCTTTCCCCAGTTGCGCGGAAAGGTCACTCGGGAAGAACTCATCGAGCGCATGCGGAAGAACATTGGCATACAGTTGAAGCATAACTCCGATGGTTTGAGCGCCTTTACGTTAAGCTATACCGGAGACTCAGCCCAGGAAGTCGCCGCGGTTGCCAACAAGCTCGCGGATTCGTTCATCACCTGGAACCTACATGATCGTGAGCAGGAGGCTCAAGGGACGACTGCATTCCTTGCCAACGAGCTCAGCACGACGAAAAGCCAACTCGACAGCCTGGAAGAACGGCTCAGGGTGTACAAGATGAGACACCTTGGCGAGCTGCCGGATCAGTTACAGGCAAACATGCAGACGCTCTCCCGTCTTCAGGTGGAACTTCAATCGAACACCGAAGCGCAGAGCCGTCTTGACCATGAAGCGCTCCTTGCCTCCACCATGGCGCCTGAGACAACATTGCGTTCGCAGGGCATAGCACCCAGCGCACGGCAAAGACTTATCAGCGAGAGACAGACCGCTCAAGCGGAGCTCTCTGAGATGCGGAAGCACTATACCGACAGCTTTCCCGATGTAGTACAGAAACAGGCTGAAGTACAGGCCCTTAACGAGAGGATTGCCGCAACTCCCGACATGGATCCGACTGCGATTTCCTCTGACCCGCAGCCAGCCTCAAATCCGCAATTGCAACTGATCCGCCGGGACCGTGCCCGCTTGGCGAACGAACAACAGAATATCCAGATGGCGATCAATCGCTATCAGTCGAGGGTCGATTCTGAACCCGTTCGTGAGCAGGAGGTCTCGCAGCTTCTGCGCGATTACGATACGGCACGTGAACACTACCGTTCCCTGCTTGAGAAGAACTACTCCGCCCAGATGGCAGCGCAGTTGGAACATCAGCAACAGGGCGGCAGTTTCACCATGCTGGACTACGCCCGCATTCCTGACGCGCCCGCCGGCCCGAAACGTATGCCCCTTTTTATTGGAGCCTTCTTTTTGGCCTTAATCGCCGGCATCGGCGCAGCATTTGTCAGCGAAATGATGGACAGCACCGTAAAGTCGGAGCTCGAGTTACGGGACTGCCTGCCCGGCATTCCACTTCTTGGTATCACACCGAGCATGGAACAAGCACGCGGCATGTCCCGCACACTTGCTCCGCAACGCTATTTATTAGGGGGCCAATAAGGTGATCTCTCTTTCTCTTCAACCTAAAACTGATCTGCGTAGCCAGAGCTCACGACTTCAAACATCAGACTCTGATCATGACTCCGCGCGCCATACAGAACCGCCCTTCGACGCCGCATCCGGGCTTGACGGGGTAAAACGCATTGACACCAGCTGTAATGGCCAGGCACGCGAAGTCTCTGTGTTCGAAACCGACGCTAACGGGATTGCTTCAGAGCAGTTTCGATTGATGCAACACCGCCTTTCCAATATCCGTCCATCAGGCGGGGCAGTGCTAATCACGAGCCCAGGTGTCTCAGACGGGAAAAGCCTGAATGCCTACAACCTCGCGTGGGCATTGGCCGAGGCCGGCAACAACACGTTGCTGCTTGAACTCGACCTGCGCCGGCCAAGCCAAAACCGCCATATTCCGACGCCGCAGCCGTCCGGCCTGGTCGATGTTCTTACGGGAGAGACCACCGCCTTGTCCGCGATACGCAGACTCAGTGATGCTCCGTTGTTCTATTTAGGCCTGAATAAGCCGGCCTCGAAGCCGGTAGATCTGCTGCGGTCTCAGGCGCTGCAGGACCTGCTCGGCTGGGCGCGCCAGACATTTTCGTGGGTCATCATGGATGGCCCACCTGTTCTGGCGGTATCCGATGTTGAAGAGATCTTGCCCCGCGCCGACCTTGTGCTGCTGGTCGTTCGTGAGCGCGGTACGCCACGGGCGATGGTGGAACGCACTGTAGAACACCTTGGCGAACGGCTGAATTTCGTGATCTATAACAACGTTTCACTCTCCAGTGAATACGGCTACGGATATCGCTGAATTTCCGCAGCAAGCTGTCGAATGTCACGACCACTCGAAATAAGGGAACTGCCATGAACACGTCAAATGTTTGGGTCTTCCGTCATCGTCGCCTGCTCATACTCTGTGGATTGGTCTTTGCTTTTGCTCTGTTTTCGATATCCCATGCTGTGGCGCAGAGCCAGGATCTTACGGTCGTCGTGCTGGTGAATTCCTCTGTTCCCTCCGGCTATAGCACCAGCAGCACAAGCCCGGGATCCTATCAAATGGGCCCCGAGAGATATCTCGTCCATTTGCAGGTTCCATATAAAGTTGTCGATATCAGTCAGACCTCGGCTACCGATCTGACCGCATCGCAGTTGATTATTGCGGGCCATAACGGTTTGAAGCCGAGTGCCGCGTGGCAGAACGCAATTCTGACCGCGGTCGCAAACGGTACAGGGTTCGTGAACCTTGACAGCGATCAGGCGATCGGCACGCAGAACCATATGATGACGATGTTTCATGCTACCGGCGCCACGTTAGGTGACGCGCAGACAAGCATTACCGTTCCCGCGGCGGTCCAGGTGGGTGGATCCACGCCGCACTACATTGCAGCACTCCAGCGTCACTGGCTCGGCGACCCGGCTGGCGACATCACCTACAACTACCACGGCAACGGATCAACAACGATTGCTTCCAATGCCACGATTCTCACCGGCGGTACCGGGACGGTCGTGGCTCAACTCGGAACCGATCCTCTGATTCTGGTCAGCACCTACGGCCAGGGGCGCATCGTCGATTTCACCACCTATGACTACCTGCACGCCGACCGCTTCGGGTTTGTCGAAGGTGTCGACGATCTATTCTGGCGCAGCCTGGTATGGGCAGCTCGCAAGCCCTTCGTGCTTCGCGGATATCCGCGCCTTGCGGCGATTCAGCTGGACGACAATGAACCCGGTGTCATGTCTCGCATTCCGGATATGTGGAACACAACTCTTACCGGCACCGTCGCTTCCGATGGCACAGGCGGTCCCTGGCTCCCGCAACTGAACATGCAGCTCTCGTCGCTGTCCACACCCGGTGGCGAGCGTGCCCAGTTGATCAGCGCCGTCAACTCCGGATTTCTGCATGCGACTCCGCATGGTCTGAACTATGGTTCGGGGGGGGATCTTTACTGGAATCTGAGTATTGCGAATACCGACGCACAGTGGCAATCGAATGTAACCTCGACTCTGCAATGGAAGCTCGGGCAGGGCGGGACGGACACCTTTCCCACCTTTGGCCGTGCGATGGTAGGCCACTACTGGGATGTCACGGACAACGCCGGATACGAGATGTGGAATAGCCTCGGAATCCGCTACATCACAACACCCCAAAATCCTGGCACCTACTACTTCAATTTTCCGAAGACAACGGCCCAGAGAATTCCCTATGGACCGTTCCGCATCTACGAACAACCCCCGGTCTATTCAGTGGATTATGAAGAAACATTTCCCTTCTTCTATGCAGATGACATGGTGGTGCACAGCGTCGCCGGAAAGCCCGCACAGACCTTCTTTGCTTTCGCGTCCCAGGTAGGACAATCCGGCGGCCGTTTCAGTCGTCCTGACGCCGTCTGGCCAAGCTCACAGAATGGCTATACCGTCGCCCAGAGCCTGAATCAATGGGAGTACTACATGTGGCACTTCTGGTCAGGCATGATGCCGGTTCAGATCTACACCCACGACGGCAACAATCTCGAATATACGACAACGGCAAACCGCCAGAGTTTCATTTCTCAACTTTCGACCTGGTTCAAAACGAATAAAGGAATTCACCAGTACATGGATGGCATGGGTGACTATCTTCGTGCCCGTAATCACTCGCTGCTTACCAGCGGAACGGTCACCGCTTCGTCCATTACACTGAAGTTCACTGGCTCCGCAACCGACGCCGATGGCCACCTCATTCCAACCAAAGCATACGTCTTCTACGGAGACGACGAGGGAACGCTTCTCGCCGTTCCTGGTTTCAGCAACGGTGGTACGTACAGTTACACGAACACGCAGCCTGCGACGATGCAGGTCACACCGGTCACGTTGAGCTTTGCGACTCCTTCCGGGTCGTCGCCTGCATCGCAGACCGTCACGATCTCAAACATCGGCTCCGGCACCTATAACTGGACGGTTTCGGACAATGCATCCTGGTTGAGCGTAAGCCCTGCGAGCGGCACGGCGGGCAGTAACACCGTGACGGTATCCGTCAATAGCTCCAGCCTGGCTGCCGGTTCCTACAGTGCCACTATCACCTTCACTTCAGCTACGGCGGCGGGCAGCCCAAAGACGGTTGCAGTCTCACTTAGTGTTAATCCGAGCAATGCATCACTGGTCGCTAGTCCGACCTCGTTGTCCTTCAGCCAGAATACCAACACCACAACGGCTACAACACAACAACTCTCCATCACGAATCCAAGCGGTACCAATGTCACCTGGACCGCTTCGGGCAATGCTTCCTGGCTTAGCGTCTCTCCGACCACCGGCGGCACGCCCGGCACACTGAATGTCTCAGTCGTTGCAGGCTCACTATCGCCTGGCACCTACAGTGGAACGGTTACCGTCAGCTCAACCAATCCTGTGCTGTCCGTATCTGTTCCTGTTACATTCCAGGTGCTCACACCGCCCATCGTCATATCCACATCAAGCCTTAGTGGGTGGACGATCTCGCCTCTCGGCGGCCTTTCCGGATGGTCATCAACCGGCAGCGCTCTTCGCTATAACGGCGGCGGCGAAGCTCCGCTCTATGCCGGCAATGYCGGATGGACGGACTACGACCTCTCCGTAACGATGACGCTGCCGGCCTCCAATTATCCTGGCGGCATCAGGGGCCGCGTTAACCCAGCCAATGGATCCGGGTATGCTCTCTGGTGCTATCCACCGGACCACACGATCAATCTCTACAGAGTGGTCAACTGGAGCATCGACAGCGGGTACACTTTGATCGGAAGCTACAACCAGCTTTCCTTTGACACCAGCGCCCACACGTACAAGCTATCGTTCCTTGGAAGTACGATATCGGTCTATTACGACGGGACGAAGCTCTTCTCGTCCACAGACTCGACTTATACCTCTGGGCTCATAGCCCTGGATCCGTCGAACCAGATTGTCACTTATAGCAACGTCTCGATCACGAATTCCGTTGCTCCACAAACCACGGCAAGCGCCTCGCCTACATCCTTAGCCTTCAGCGCCTTGCCGGGCGCCACGGCAGCCGCTCAGACGGTAACGCTTACCTCATCCCCGAGCAGCGTTTCCTGGACGGCCTCTTCTAACGCGGCCTGGCTTACCAGCTCGCCAACGCAAGGAGCCTCCACTCCTGCATCCATTGCGGTCACGGCGAGCGCAGCAAGCCTGGCGGCTGGGAGTTATTCAGCCACACTTACGCTGAGTCCATCTGCCGGCGCGTCGATTCAGATTCCGGTGACCTTCAGCGTCAGCTCACAGCCAACGGCAGTCATCAGCGTCACGCCTTCCAGCCTATATCTCTTCAGTCCTACCGGCTCATCACCGCCGCCAGCTACCGTCTCAGTGCAGAACACTGGGACAGGCGGTATGCCGTGGACCGCAACCAGCAACAGCTCCTGGCTCACCCCGTCGCCGGCTTCTTCGGGTGCGCCGGGCACGTTGACGCTAACACCGTCCAGCGCCGCGCTCGCTGCGGGAACGGTAATGGCGAACGTCACTGTCAGTTCAAGCAATGCGACTAACTCATTCACGCTCCCAGTCTCGCTTCATCTTGGGACGAAGCTATTCAGCGATAACTTCAGTACGGGCTCGTCGCAATGGACCGCTTCTCCACTTGGTCTCGCTTCAAACTGGACAGTATCGAACAATTCTTTCAATTACAACGGAGGCGGTCACACGCAGYAGTATGCGGGTAGCTCCTCCTGGACCGACTACGTCTTCTCTGCAGATGTCACTTTGACTAACCTCTCAAACTATCCAGGGGGCATACGTGGCCGTGTGAACCTCTCTACTGGCGCGTCCTACGCGGTCTGGCAATATCCGGCAGACAACGTCATCAAGCTGTTCCGCGCTACAGGCTGGTCAATCGACTCTGCCGGGCTGACGCTGCTTGCACAATCGCCGACGATCGTTATGGATACGGCGCGGCATACCCTCCGCCTCCAGTTCGCGGGTAACCAGATCATGGTGTACCGCGACAACAGCCTTATCATTTCGGCGTCCGACAGCACGCTTACTTCTGGCGCTATCGCCCTGGATGTTTCATCGCAGCCAGTCAGCTTTGCAAACGTCAGTGTTCAACAGTAGCAGGAAAGGGCGAAGAATTATGGCGACTCTTGTGCCTGTTTCAGCACGATACGAGCAGGACCATGGGAAGAGCATCGCAGAGCGATGGGCCATCCGGCTGCCCATCGCTCTCGGCTCCTCCGCCATAGCCGTCTGGAGCTGGCTGGCGTTTTTCCGCCCACTTGCGCGGCAGGGTATTGTCTGGACTGCCATCACGTGCGCACTAACCTTTGCCTTTTTCTCAGCCAGTTCGTGTCTGGTAGCCATGCTCGATGGCAGCGGCTCACGCACACTTCGTCGTGAGTTAGCGAAGTGCTCCATGGCATTTGCTCTACTGTTCCTGTTTCTTCCTGAATATACGGCTCGGGTGCGCCCGCCAGTCCTACGTTCTTCCCTGTTGCTCATCACACTGACCATACTTTGGATTGCGCTTTATCACTTCTGCCGCCGCGAGGCCGAAGGTATTCGAGACTGGGCAGAGCAAAAGACATACTGGCCACTCGCAACACTTGCCATACTCTTCATTACGCTGACGGGCCTTGCCATTCGCAAGTTCTACGTCTTTGGGTATGTTGGGCAGGATCTCGCCTATTTCGCGCAGATCATGCATACAACCCTCCACGGTCATCTCTTCTGGGGTTCCCTGCTGCAGGATCTGCTGTATTCCTATCCGGTAACCACGGACTTTGCAGGGCACAACTCGCCCCTTATGTTTCTCTTCGTGCCCTTCTATGGGCTCTTTCCCAGTCCTGTAACGCTGCTCGTCCTACGCAATGCTGCCATGCTTGCCTGCTGTTATCCGATTTACAAGATAGCCCGCACATACTGCAGTGAAAGCACTTCCCGGCTCTGGTCACTTGCGTTTTTCTTGGTGCCAACCATCTTTTATCAGTCCACATTTGACTTCTATCCGCTGAGCTTTGTCGCGCTTCCCTTGTTGTTTGCGGTTTACTTTTTCCAGCAGTCTCGCTTTCTACCATTCTGTGTCGCACTGACCTTCACTCTGGCCGTAAGAGAGGACCTCGCAATCTTTGCGGTTGCCCTCTCAATCGTTGCGCTGATCCAGCGAAAATCCATCCGCTGGATCAGCGTTCCCTTCGTCGCTGGTATCGCCTGGGCTTACTTCTCATACTTCATCGTGCTTCCACATGCGCTGCATGGCTCGTCATTTGTCACAGATGCATGTTTCAGCCATCTGGGCGCAACTCCGAAACAGATGTTGGCTCATGTATGCAGCAGTCCGCAAACTACGGTGCTGCCCCGCGGCAATATTGTGTACCTCAAGGAACTGCTAACGCCTACGGCGCTGGTCCTTTCGTTCGGCAATGCGCTCGTTCTTTCTTCGCTGCCGTTTATCGGAATCAATCTCGCTGCCGGGGCAGGAAAATGTATCACGACAATCATCTATGCCCAATATTCGGTCATTCCGGCGGTGCTGCTTTTCGCCAGCGCCCTGCTTGCCGGTACACGCACGCGCGGACTTCTGAAAGGAGTCTCGAGATTGTGGATCAGGAGCAACGCCGTGGCCCCGGCAATCTGCCTCGCACTTTGTGTCGCGACCCTGATCTTTGTAACAGGAGAAGATCAGGCCAGCGAACTGCGCTCCAAACCCTGGACACAGGAAGCCCGCCAGGTCGCCCAGCTAATTCCTGATCAGGCTTCGGTCGCGGCCCCTCGCTATCTGTTACCGTCTCTGGCAAATCGCGATTGCCTATACCAGACTCACCGGCTTTCGCAATATCACCACCCGGTCTACGAATACCTGATCCTCGATAACGACTGGTCGCACATCAATGCAAACCCGGAATACCGGACGGCATACGCTGCACTTCTGGAGAATGCCCCGAAAGACCCTGCTTTTCGCGTGCTCTACAAAACTCCGCAGTTTACCGTCCTCCAGAACCCCGCTGCGCACGGAAAAGGCTGCTTCCCCGAGGAGGCAGCACAATGAATGCGCGGTCTACACTCTTCCGGGACATGGCCAACTACCTGATGGGCCGGGGATCGCTCATCCTGCTGGGGCTTATCACCTTTCCTCTGCTGACTCGATTGCTTTCGGTCAGCGAATACGGCGTTCTGTCTCTTACGCTGCGGATCGTTCTTGTGCTGGTTGTCCTGTCGAAGTGCGGGCTTCAATACTCAGCGGCACGTTTTTTTAAGGCCGGCGCATCCTCTGTTCTGGAGCAGCGACGTCTTTACACAACTCTGCTTCTCTGCCCCGCCTGCATTGTGATTCTGGTCTCGCTGCTGTACTACGCCTTTCTGTTCTTTACACCTGTATTTCGCGGAGACCAGATCCTGTATCAGTGCCTTATGGTCGCGCCGGCGGTCGTCTTCTTTCGGACTCTACAGGCGATCCTGCTCAGCTTCCTCCGGAATGAAGGCAAGAGCCGTCTTCATACGATCGTGGAGATCACCACCAAAGTCAGCACCCTCGCCGCCTTCGTGATTCTCGCATTTGTCGGCTTTCACCATGCATTTCCAGTGCTGCTCGGTGTTCTGGCAAGCGAGTTCACTATTGTCGCGGCGCAGCTCATCAGCTTTTTGAGACGTGGGTTGTTCCGTCTTTCAGCGATGGACTGGACTTTGATCCGCGATTCGCTCCTTTTTGGCGCACCGCTCATCATCTATGAGCTTTCCAGTCTCGTATTGGACTCAGGCGACCGCATCATCGTGCAGCGCTATCTTGGTGATCATCAGCTGGGTCTTTATTCCGCAGCTTATGGGGTATCCGGATATCTTCAAGACACTGTGATGACGCCTCTGAATCTCGCTATCTTTCCGATCTATATGCGGATATGGAATGAAGAGGGCAAGCCGGCGACCGAGCAGTTTCTTTCCACCGCGGTCTCCTGGTTCATCCTTGCGGCCCTCTTCATCGTGGGAGCATGTGCTCTTTGCTCGCGGGAGATGCTGACACTCCTCGCATCGGCACGCTTTGCCGGAGCGGACCGGTTACTCACAATCCTTATCCCCTCACTCATGATCTACGCCCTGCACATCTTCTTCAATGT
>NZ_JBFRCY010000043.1:0-25272 GCF_052113305.1 Terriglobus sp. YAF25 | reverse complement strand
CGCTTCTGGTATGCCTGATTCCAACGACCATCGGAGGCTTGCTCTCAGCCATCGGCATCGCCGGTATGGATCGCCTGGTACAACACAATGTACTGGCCACCTCCGGGCGCGCTGTAGAAGCAGCCGGTGACGTCAACACGCTGCTGCTGGACAAGACCGGGACCATCACCATCGGCAATCGTCAGGCGTCGGAGTTCGTACCAGCTCCTGGCGTAAAGGCCGAAGTGCTTGCGGACGCCGCTCAACTCTCATCGCTGGCGGATGAGACTCCGGAAGGACGTTCCATCGTTGTTCTGGCGAAGGAGAAGTACAACCTTCGCGGACGCGAGCTGGGACAGATGCATGCGGAGTTCGTTCCTTTCTCCGCAACGACACGTATGAGTGGCATCGAGGTGGAAGGCAGAACTATCCGTAAGGGAGCCGTCGACGCCATCGCCCGCTACCTGCAGGAGCATGGTTCGCCGATGCCCGCCGAGGTACGCGAGGCCGTGGAGACGATCGCGCGCAGCGGCGGCACCCCGCTGGTCGTCGCTGAGAACGGTGCGGCTCTCGGCGTCATTCATCTGAAGGACGTTGTAAAAGGCGGCATGCGCGAACGCTTCGATCAGCTTCGCGCTATGGGCATTCGCACGGTCATGATCACGGGCGACAAYCCGYTGACCGCGGCAGCCATTGCGCGGGAGGCGGGTGTTGACGACTTCCTGGCGGAAGCGAAACCGAAGGACAAGATGGACCTGATCAAGCGCGAGCAGGCGGAGGGCAAGCTGGTGGCCATGACTGGCGACGGCACCAACGACGCTCCCGCACTTGCACAGGCCGATGTGGGCGTGGCCATGAACAGCGGCACGCAGGCGGCAAAAGAGGCGGGCAACATGGTCGATCTCGACAGCAACCCTACGAAGCTGATCGAGATTGTGGCCATCGGCAAACAGTTGCTGATGACCCGGGGCGCCCTGACCACCTTCTCCATCGCCAACGATGTGGCCAAGTACTTCGCCATCATCCCGGCGATGTTCGCGGGCTTCTTTCCTGTGCTGAATGCATTGAACATCATGCACCTGCACAACGCGGAGTCCGCCATACTTTCGGCCATCATCTTCAACGCACTGATCATCATTGCCCTGATTCCGCTGGCACTGCGCGGTGTCAGCTACCGACCGATGTCCGCAGCCGCGCTGCTGCAGCGCAACCTGCTGGTGTATGGACTGGGCGGGATCATAGTACCGTTTGTCGGCATCAAGGTGATCGATATCGTCATCGTCGCCATGCATCTTGCATAGAGGAACTCACCATGAAGAAACATCTCATTACCGCAACCCTCTATACCCTGGTTACCGCAGTGCTGTTGGGGATTATTTATCCGCTGGCAATCACTGCGATCTCACAGCTTCTCTTTAGGGATAAGGCCAATGGACAACTTGTGACCCAGAAGGGTGAGCTGATCGGCTCGAAGCTGATCGGCCAGCCCTTCACCGGGCCAACCTACTTTCATAGCCGGCCTTCGGCTGCCGGCGCCGGCTATGACGCATCGGCATCCAGCGGATCAAACCTTGCCTCAACCAACAAGGCATTGATCGATCGCGTCACAGCAAGTGTTGCCGCGGAGAAGGTGAGCAACGTCCCGGTGGATCTGGTCACTGCATCTGGATCGGGTCTCGATCCAGACATCTCTCCTGCTGCTGCACTGGCACAGGTATCGCGGGTCGCGGCGGAACGCCATCTGGACGAAGCCAAACTGCGGACGTTCGTGGAAGGTCACATCACCGATCGTCAGTTTGGTCTGCTGGGAGAGCCACGCGTGAATGTGCTGGCCTTGAATCTGGCGCTTGATGCTGGGATCTAGTGTGGTGTCTGAATCTAGGGCAGGTTCACATTGCCCTCAGCGGCTGAAGCCGCTTTCCCTGTGAAGCTTCATACGGGACGGCTAAAAGCCGTCCCCTTAGGCAAGGCATTCGCGCTGCAGCGCGAACTGAAATGGCCAGACGTCTGTAAGACGTCTGGCCATTTTCAAAGGGATCTGACTACTTAGTGGCAACGCCGAAGGTGAAGACCGTCGACGAGGTGCGTATTTCGCCGGGCTTCAGCAGCGTGGTCGGGAAGCCTGGCTTGTTGGGTGAATYGGGATAGTGCTGTGTCTCCAGGCAGAGGCCCATGCGCTTGGTGTACTTCACACCGCCGCGCCCTGTTAGTGAACCGTCCAGGAAGTTACCGGAGTAAAACTGTACGCCCGGCTCCGTCGTGGTAACCGTAAGTGTACGTCCGCTCTTCGGCTCGACCACTTCTGCCGCGAGCTTCATTACGCCGTTCGGCCCGTTCAGGATCCAGTTATGGTCATAGCCACCGGCAACGGTGAGCTGCTCGAAGTTGGCGCCGATACGCTCGCCGATCGCATGCGCCGACCGGAAGTCCATCGGTGTGCCCTCGACAACATCCATATTGCCCGTCGGGATCAAGGTCTTTGAGGTGGGCGTGTAGTGGTCCGCATTGATGTGGATCTGATGTCCGAGGACATCTTCCGTTCCACCCGTGAGATTGAAGTAAGTGTGATTGGTGAGATTGACGACGGTAGCTTTATCGGTCGTCATCCGGTAGTCGATGCGGAGGGCGTTGCCCTTCAACGTATAGGTCACCTGCGCCGTCAACTTGCCAGGGAAGCCCATGTCGCCGTCAGGAGAGATGAGCGTCAGCTCCACGCCGTTAGGCACCTGTTTCGCCGTCCAGAGCTTCTTATCGAAGCCGACCGGGCCGCCATGCAGGGCGTTCGGGCCATCGTTCGTGGGCACCTGATAGGTCTGGCCATCGATTTTGAATTGGCCGAGAGCGATGCGGTTGCCGTAACGGCCGACCACAGCACCGTTGTAGGTTTTGTCCTTCAGCCACTCGGGCAGCGTATCGAAGCCCAGCATCACGTCGGCAACCTTGCCGGTGCGATCAGCCGTCTTGATGCTGATGAGCTTCGCTCCGTAGGTCATGACCTTCGCTTCGACCTGCGGGCTCTTGAGGGTGTAGACGTCTACTCCCTGTCCATCCGGCATCTTGCCGAAGAACGTCTCCCAAAACCACCGCAGATGCATCCGGTCGTCCAAAAGCAAAGTACACCTTACGGTAAAGCGCGTACAGGCGCTCATAGACAGCCGCCGCCTTCGCCTCTGGCATATAGGTCTTGAACGGCAAGCAGAGCGCAGCCTGTGCGGCCTCGATCGACGGGTAAACCCCGGCAGCAACCAGCGCGATGATGCCGGAACCGAGGCTGGTAGGCACACCATCGGGCACAAGCACCGGCTTGTTGAGAACATTCGCATAGATCTGGTTCAGAGTTGCGTTGTTCTGCGGGATACCGCCTCCGTTGATGACGCGTTCCACCGGTACGCCATACTCTTCCATGCGCTCCAGGATGATGCGCGTGTGGAAGGCCGTTCCTTCAATGGCAGCATGCAGCTCGTCCTGTGCCGTATGAATGAGGTTCCATCCGAGGGTGATACCTCCCAGCTCCGGATTCACCAGCACAGTGCGGTCACCGTTGTCCCAGCTCAGGCGCAGCAGACCGGTCTGACCGGCACGGTAGCTCTCCAGCCCCTGGGCCAGTTCCTTCACATTCTTCCCGGCACGGCGGGCAATCGCTTCAAAGATGTCGCCGACGGCAGAGAGGCCCGCTTCAATACCGGTGAGCTGCGGGTCAACGCTGCCTGGAACCACGCCACAGACTCCGGGGACGAGCTGTGTCTTCTCCGCCATGGCGATGATGCAGGTCGAGGTGCCGACGACGTTGACGACATCGCCCTCTTTACAGCCCGCTCCTAGTGCATCCCAATGCGCGTCGAAGGCGCCTACCGGAATAGGAATGCCCGCCTTCAGGCCCATACGGTCGGCCCAATGTGCGTGCAGCCCTCCATAAATATGATCGGAGGTCAGATATTCTCCCCCGATCTTTTCCCGAATGCCTGCCAGAAGCGGATCGACCCTGATCAGGAACTCTTCCGAAGGCATGCCTCCCCACTTCGGATTCCACATCCATTTGTGGCCCATGGCGCAGACGGATCGCTTGATGCCGGCGGGATCGGTAACACCGGTAAGCGTTGCCGCCACCATGTCACAGTTCTCGATCGCGGTTCCGAACCGGCCGCGCTCCTCCGCGGTTGCATTACGGAGCCAGTGCAGCAGCTTCGCCCATCCCCATTCGTGGGAATAGACGCCGCCGCACCACTCGATTGCTTCCAGTCCCGTCGTATGGGCCAGCTCGGTGATCTCACGGGCCTCTCGGTGTGCGCGGTGATCGCACCAAAGATAGTACGGCCCAATGGGCTGCATCGCGTCGTCCACCATCAGTACGCTGGAACCGGTGGTATCCAGGGCCATCGCGGCGACATCTTCACCTCTTGTGCCGGTCTGCTCCAGTACTTGCCGCGTGGCTCGCACCAGGGCTTCCATCTGGTCGTCGTGCGACTGCGTGGCATAGTCCGGATCTTCACGGCGGCGATGCAGCGGATACTCGGCGACCGCCGTGCCAAGTCTTCCCTTTTCCGAATCCAATAAGGTCACACGAACGCTGAGCGTTCCAAAGTCTGCGCCTGCAACGATAGCCATCTTTTCCTTACCTCTGTCCGTAGGTGGCGTTGGCGCCATGTTTGCGGAAGTAATGCCGGTCCAGCAATGCCTGCGACACGCCTGCAGCGGAATTTAACAGCACGGTCATAAAAGCCATCTTCGCCACAGCCTCCAGGACGACCGCATTGTGTGCGGCATCCATCGGATCACGACCCCAGGCAAAGGGTGCATGCCCGGCCACCAGGACTGCAGGAACAGCCAGCGGATCGATACCCTTGAACCGCTCGGCAATCGCATACCCGGTGTTCAGAACGTAATCACCGTTGATCTCTTCGTCCGTCAGCTCGCGTGTGCATGGGACGGGGCCGTGGAAGTAGTCCGCATGGGTGGTTCCCAGCGCGGGAATCTCGCGGCCGGACTGAGCCCATGCCGTAGCGTTCTCCGAATGGGTGTGCACGACTCCACCGATAGTGGGAAAAGCGCGGTACAGCTCCAAGTGGGTCTTCAGGTCGCTGGAGGGCCGCAAATCACCTTCCCTGATATTGCCGTCGAGATCGCAGACCACCATGTGTTCCGGGCGAAGCGCGTCATAGTCCACGCCGCTCGGCTTGATGACTACCAGACCGCTCTCGCGGTCGATACCGCTGGCGTTGCCAAAGGTGTAGAGCACGAGGCCGCGGCGTACGAGGTCAAGGTTGGCTTCGAGCGTTTTCTCTTTCAGTTCCTGCAGCATGTCGCACCTTATGTGGAATTGCGGTGAGTATACGTTTTCTGAAGAACCGGGAACAAGTAGAGACAAGTAGGTTATCTGGGCTCTCTTGCAACTCTTTGGGTAAACGATTACCGTGAAGGGGGCAATACGAAAGGAAAACGTATCGATGGCATCGACAGCTTCTCTGGAAATCTGGTTTGTGACCGGCAGCCAGCACCTCTATGGTCCTGAAACCCTGGCAACGGTCGCGGAGAATTCTTCGAAGATTGCCGCATCGCTCGACAGCAACACAGCTATTCCCGCAAAGGTAGTCTGGAAGCCGACGCTCACCTCTCCTGAAGCGATTCGAGACCTCTGCCAGGAGGCCAATTCCAGCAAGAACTGCATTGGCCTGGTGCTGTGGATGCATACGTTTTCTCCGGCCAAGATGTGGATCGCCGGCCTGTCACTGCTGCGTAAGCCGATCCTGCAGCTCCACACCCAGTTCAACCGCGAGCTGCCATGGGCGACCATCGACATGGACTTCATGAACCTGAACCAGGCCGCTCATGGCGACCGTGAGTTCGGACACATTACCGCCAGGCTCCGTCTACCCAGAAAGGTCGTTGTCGGCTACTTCGCCGATCCCGAGACCGTTACCGAAATCGGCGTCTGGAGCCGCGCGGCGCTCGGCTGGCACGAATCTCAGAACCTGAAGGTTGCCCGCTTTGGCGATAACATGCGCCATGTCGCCGTCACCGAAGGCGATAAGGTGGAGGCCCAGCGCGTGTTTGGGTATACCGTCTCCGGCTATGGCATCGGCGATCTTACAGATCGCATGGCGCAGTTCAGCGACCAGGAGGTTGCCAGGCTGGTCAGCGAATATCGCGAAAGCTATTCGATTGCGAGCCAGCATGACCGCGCCGACTCACTGACTGTAGCCGCCCGCATTGAACTGGGTTTGCGCGCATTTCTGACAGAGGGAGGTTTCGGTGCGTTTACCGACACCTTTGAAGACCTGCACGGCATGGGTCAGCTTCCCGGCATCGCGACACAGCGCCTGATGGCTGACGGCTATGGATTCGGCGGAGAGGGCGACTGGAAGACGGCAGCCCTGGTCCGCGTGATGAAGGTGATGGCTCAGGGTCTGGAGGGTGGAACTTCGTTCATGGAGGACTACACCTATGACTTCTCCGGGACGCCCAAGGTCCTGGGGTCGCACATGCTGGAGATCTGCCCTTCCATCGCCGACGCCAAACCCTCGCTTGAGGTTCATCCTCTTGGCATTGGCGGCAAGGAAGATCCCGTTCGTTTGGTCTTTAATACACCCGCGGGTCCGGCCATTGTTGCCAGCGTTGTCGATATGGGCGACCGTTTCCGTATGATTGTCAACGATGTGGATGTTATTCCTGCGGAGCACGATCTGCCCCGTCTGCCGGTAGCACGGGCCGTTTGGATTCCGCGGCCAAGTCTGAAGACGGCGGCAGCCGCGTGGATCTATGCCGGAGGAGCACACCACACAGGTTTCAGCCAGGCGCTTACGATGGAGCACATGGAAGACTTTGCAGCGATTGCCGGCATCGAGCTGATCCGCATCGATGCCGAGACCAGGCTGCGCGATATCCGTCAGGCATTAACGCGCGGCTAGAGCATTTTTCCTGAAGGTGTAGTGTAGAGCTTACGAATTATAATGGCGTTTTCCTTAATGAAAACGCCATTGCACACGCCTTCCGGGACACCCAGCAACAGGAAAAATGCGCTAAAAGGCGCCGGGGCAGAGATGAGGATCGATCGGTTTGAAAAAACGCAAGCGGTCAGACGCCAGGAACGCTAAAAGCCGTCTGGATATTCGCACTGTGGCACACGCGGCCGGAGTTTCGGTGGCAACCGTATCGCGGGTCATCAATAAGGTCCCGTCCGTCGATCCTGCCCTGGCAAAGAATGCGGTGATGACCTTCGGCATTGAAGAGCCGCTGCTGGACCGGCTGGCATCGCAGGGTATCCCCATGGTCTTTATCGACCTGGCGCCGAAGAAGAAAGGGATCTCGACGATCCGGGTGGATTATCAGAAAGGTATCCACGAGGCCGTACAGCATCTGGCCGTACTCGGGCATCGGAGACTTGCATTCATCTCCGGACCGGAACGGCTTCACTCTGCTGTTGCCCGGCTGCAGGCCTTTCGCAGCGCCGTCGACGAGATCGGATTGCGTGTGCCGGAGAGCTATATCTTCCACGGAGACCATACCGTGGATGGCGGCGAACGCGGCGTTGAGCACCTGCTTGCGCTCAGCAAGCCACCTACCGCCATCATGTGCTCGAACGACATGACCGCCATTGGCGCTATGCACGCGCTCTCACGGGCAGGATTGTCGATCCCCAAAGACATCTCCCTGATCGGATTCGATGACATTCGTATCAGCGAGTACATGTTGCCGCCGCTGACCACGATCCGGATGTCCGGACGAGACATTGCCGCCAGTGCCGTGACGTCGCTGCTCGATTCTTCCTCTCCTCCGCGGGAGGTGGAAACGAAGCTGGTGGTGCGTCAGACAACTTCGGTACCGGCCGGCACACTCGCCGACTTGCGCAAGAAATCTGGGAAGGCGCAACGCGGCCGTTAGGAACGGCCTGTTCCTCGCTCAAGTTGGCCGTTCGACACAGGAAGCTTTACCGTGACGATGGCGCCCCCGGCTCGATGGTTGTCGATCTCGATGCTTCCGCCGGCACGATCGCAGATCGCCTTACAGATCGAGAGACCGAGACCGGTGCCACCGCTCTTCCGGCTGCGTGACGGATCACCTCGATAGAACGGTTCAAACAGGTGAGGACGATCTTCCTCTGTGATGCCTTCGCCATGGTCGCGAACGGTTAATGTTGCCGTAGTTCCATCAGACCGCAGGGCAATCTCGACCGTCCCATGATCAGGGCTATGTTGCAGAGCGTTCACGATCAGGTTGGAACAAAGAAGCGCCGCATCTCGCGCGTCCACAGGCACGGAGACTGTTGCCACCGGAGAGGCCTTCAAGGTGACTCTATTCAGCGAAGCAAACGAGGCGCTCTGGGTCACGTTGTCCTGCAGAACCTGGTGAAGCGCACTCGTTGGCGAGACAGCATCGGCCGGCTGCTCCAGGCGTGCAAGCGTCAACATCTGCTGCACCGTCTCTTCCAGCCGCGTGAAATCTTCAAGTGCGATACCGAGACCCTTTCCATATTCCTCGACGCTCCGCTCCTTCATGGTGAGTAACTGCAGCGACGATTTAACGATGGCGAGGTCTGTCTTCAGTTCGTGCGCCGCATCGCGGGTGAAGCGCTTTTGCTGCTCGAACGAACTCTGAAGCCGGTTGACGGTTCGCTCAATAGCAGACGCGAGCGGCCGCAATTCCGTAAGGTGCATCGCTACCTCCGGAGCCGTAAAGCTCCAATGCACGGAGTTCACCTTGTCTGCCTCGGATGCCAGTACATGAATCGGAGCCAGCAGCTTGCGAATCATCCAGACGAGCAGAATTGCTGTGACTCCCAATAAGATCGCTGTCGCGACCATGAAAAAGCGTGTCGCCTCCCAGATCTCGTGCCACACACGGCCATCCGGCTGTCCATAGAGGATGTGCACCTGATGGACCACAGCACTGGCGGTTCCGGGATCGACGACCCGTTCTCCATCAAGAGCAAAGAAGCGGTAGGAGTGACCCTGGATCTTGACTCGCCGAAAAGAATCGGGCTCGATGGAGAGCTCAGGTACCGGCCCCTCGGTACCGAGAACGTGTCCCTCACCGTCAGTTACGCGATACACCGCGTGCGGCGTTCGCGGAATTCTGCGCACGTCGAGGCCAATGTTGGGGGAGGAGTCTTCCGCTTCCTGCACCGCCCCTAGAAACGCGTTTGCGGAAGCCCTGAGGTTGGCATCGAAGGCACGGTACTCATCCTGATGCTCATTGACGATGACAGCGACGATCAGCAGAACTGCGGCGAGCCCTTCCAGAAGCAACACAGCGGTAATAAGCCGCCGCGTAATAGAACTCCCTTGGTTCACGACGAAGCTTCCTCGCTCAACCGGTATCCGCGATGCCGCAGGGTTTCGATCAAAGGCTCTGTTCCTTGAAGGTTCAGCTTGCGGCGGAGATTGGAGATGTGGGCCTCAATGACATTGGAATGATGTTCCCACTCGAAGTCGTAGAGATGCTCCAGCAACTCCTGCTTTGAAACGATCGCGCGTGGACGATATGACAGGTACTGCAGGATGCGGTATTCCATCGGAGAAAGGTCGATCTCCTGACCGCGCCTCTTTACCGTTTGGCGAACAGTATCAATCTCCATGTCGGCGACCTGGATGATGGTAGAGGAGACACCCTTCGCGCGGCGGATAAGCGCCTTGACGCGGGCCAGCAGCTCGCCCAGGTCAAATGGCTTGGCAAGGTAGTCATCTGCCCCACTATTGAGGAGGTCGACGATCGTCTCTTTGCCATCGAGCGCTGTCAGCACCAGGACAGGAGTACGGGACTTCGTCTGCCGAAGCTCGGTCAGGACTCGCTTGCCGCTCTTCCCAGGCAGCATCAGGTCCAGGATGATGGCGTCGAAGATATCCTGCACCGCCATGTGAGACCCGGTAATGCCATCGGCCGCATGGTCGACCGCAAAACCCGCCTCGCGAAGTGCCTGGGCAATATTCTCCGCGAGCCGTTTTTCATCCTCAATGATGAGAAGACGCACCCTTATACCTCATCCATATTTTCTCTGCCATGGCTTAATACCGGCTGAATAGCACACCGTATCAGATTTCTCGTCTCGCACGGGCGCGCTTTATCCCCCTCCTTACAACCGCACACCCAAGGGGAAAGCGAAGATAGCGGTAACAAGGGATATATCGGTATATCCCAATGAAAACAGATACCTCCACCGAGGCTCACACTAGGACATTTGACTGATGTTCATCTGTGGCCAAGGGAAATAAGCTTGCCCCCAAGCAAAAAACTGAGCTTTTACGCCATAAACGCGCAAAAAGCCTGTAAAAATCTGTCCGCTTTGTTTGGCTTCTCCGTTTTCCTAGTTCCCCTATGGAGTGTGGCAAGTGAAACTAAGCCAGCGCATCGCTATTTTTCTGTTCTGTTGTCTTGCCGCTTCGGCGACTCATTCCATCTTTGCCCAGATGGCTGCCGGAGGTCTGCGCGAAACGGTTGCTGACGCTGCAGGAGGGCGAGCAGCTGAAGCCGCTCCCGCGCTAATCCTCGCCAGAACCGGCATTGCCCAGGGATTTGCCTCACACCCCCTCGGGCCTTCCACGCTGACAGCAGAAACCGACGCCGGCTTCGCTCCACAACAAAGTTTCGATTCATCGACCTCGGGATTTCACACGTGGTCGATTCGCCACGGTCTCGCCCAAAACTTACATTCACTTCGATCTTCCGTCGGGCAAGAGGCAGTACCGGAAGATCCGCTACAGGTACTTGCTCCCACAACAAAGAAGTAGAGAAAGCAGCACCTTCACGCAGCACCAACACTTTTAGGAGACACCGATGCGGCAACGAATTCGATTCTTTCGCTTCATGACGATGTTGCTCCTGGCTGTCTGTAGCAGCTTTGCTATGGCCCAGACGATCACCGGCAGCATCAACGGTACCGTGACCGACGCCTCCGGCGCCGTTATTCCAAACGCCAGTGTCGTCGCAACGAACGTGGACACCGGAGTTGAAACTCCGACCACAACCAACAGCGACGGTATCTACAGCCTTCGCTTCCTGCAGATCGGTAAGTATAAAGTAACGATCACCTCTTCCGGGTTCGCCACAACAACCTATGGCCCATTCGCCCTGGAGACAGGTCAAACTGCAAAGATTGACGGCAAGCTGGGGGTTGCGAATCAATCGCAGAAGGTCACCGTCGAAGCTGAGATTGCTCCGCTAATCAATACTGAGAGTCCAACCCTTGCCACTACGTTGGATACTCGCGCCATTGAGAATCTTCCTCTGGTCAGCCGCAATCTCAATGCCCTGACGATGTTCCTTCCCGGCGCGATCAGCACCTCGCCGAACAGCTTCGTCAGCAATGCCTCGATCTCCGGACCGCTCAGCGGCAACAATCCGGCCGGCGCCAGCAGCAATAGCTCCGTCTCCGTCAACGGTAACCGTCAACAGACCAACCAGTACCTGCTGGATGGCATGAACATCAATCAGACGTTGGATGACACTCCGGGCTATAACCCAAGCGTCGACGCAATCGGTCAGGTGCAGGTCATCTCTGCCAACGCTCCCGCGGAATACGGGAATGTGCTTGGCGGCGACATCATCTATCAGACCAAGAGCGGCACAAACCAGTTCCACGGCAGCGCCTTCTACTTCCTTGGCAATCACCTTCTGAATGCCAACTCATGGCTCAACAAACACGGATCGACCATTGTTCCCAGAACCAGCTTCACGCGTAGCATCTTCGGTGCGACATTTGGTGGTCCGATCTTCAAGGACAGGCTCTTCTTCTTCGGCGACTACCAGGGTGGCCGTTATCACTCCGGTGGTAGCGGACTCGCGACCGTGCTCACCGACAAGATGCGTAGTGGCGATTTTTCTGAACTGCTCAACCCCGCTCTGATGTGCTCTGGTGATCCGGGTGGAGTCTGCGCGAATAACGCTCGTCTAATTGAGTTGTACGACGCGACGACCGCGGGTAATCCCAGATACGCCAATAACCAGATCACTATCTCCAACCCCGCGGCGCAGTATCTATTGGCTCATCCTGAGCTCTATCCGCGTGCAAACCGTGCGCCGGATGCCAGCAATACTCCGGCTCGCAACAACTATGTTGGTCCCACCAAACAGCGTAACTATGGCAACCAGTTCGATATCAAGGTTGACTGGAAGGCGACGCAAAAGGACAACCTGTCTGTCCGCTTCTCCTATGCAAATCAGGGACAGACGACCCAGAATGTTCTTCCTACCAGCTTTGCCAGTGCTCCCACCTTCCCGGTACGCGGCGTGGCTATCAATGAGATCCATAGCCTCAACTCAGCAATGGTCAATGAGTTTCGCGCCGGCTACACCCGCATTCAGAACAACGGCGCAGTTTTGCTTGATCCTACCGGCGCCTTTGGCTTGAGGGGAGACAGCGTGCTCGGTATCGGAAGCAGCAATCCGGTCAATCAGCAGTTTGCCGGATTTTCCGCACTCGGCTTCACAAACTCCGCCAGCCCTCAGGGTTTTACCGTAACAAACGGGAACGAGTACACCACTCTCGGCAACCAGAACACCGGAACGAACTACACCATCAATACCTTCCTGTATGGTGACAACTTCACCTGGCTCAAGAACCGCCACACCTTCAAATTTGGTGTGCAGTTCCTGCGTCAGCAACAGAACAACTTTTACCCAGGTAATGATGGCTCACTCGGCGGTTTCTTCTATCTAGGCCCTGGAACCTCGAGCGCCACCGCTCCTGCCAACGGACATAGCACCGGCTACACGGCTGCTGACTTCCTTCTGAACCGCGCCGGTTTCAAGAGCATCGGCGGCGTCGCCGGTCCAGTCGGTATGCGTCAGTGGCGCGATGCCTACTTCATCCAGGACGACTGGAAGGTTCTTCCCACCCTCACCCTCAACCTCGGTGTCCGCTACGAGTACTCGCAGCCGATCTATGAGGTCAACCATAAAATGTCGACCATCGACCCCGCGAACCCGAGCAGGATCATCATCGACGGCAATAACACCTCCGTTTGCCAGCCCTTCGGTCTGCCCTGCATCACGGCTAGTGCTGCCGGATAWGGTCGCGGCTTGGTTGATCCGTACTATGGCAGCATCATGCCCCGCGTCGGTTTTGCCTTATCAGTTAATCCCAAGTTTGTCGTTCGCGGCGGATACGGGCTGCAGAACTACATGGAAGGCACCGGTGCGAATCTCCGTATGACCACCAATCTTCCTTTCCAGTCGGCTTCCCAACTCAGCGGCAATCTCCCTGGCTCGGGCAATACCGCCGGTTCTTTCTATAACGTGCAGGGTGGCTTTGGAGCAGCCTCTGCGTTGTCGAATGTCTATAACGTCTGGAATAAGAAGATCAAACCGGCATACATCAGCATCTACAACATGACCGTGGAGTATCAGTTCAGCAGCACCGCTTCCCTTCAAGTCGGTTATGCCGGCGAGTCGGGCCAGCACCTGGTCACCGCAAACCAGCGCAACCAACTGCATAATCCTTGCGTCATCAACGGAGCTCCGGTACCGGTCAACACGGCCACTCCTAACGCAGCTTGTCTCACCTTGGCTCCGGCACCTTTCTATACGACTCCAGGAGTGGGTTATAACGGCGTCATTCGTTACACGGACTCGAACGCCTCCATGAACTATAACTCTTTGCAGGTCAGCTTCCGCCAGCGCGTATGGCATGGTCTGCAGTACACCGCTAACTACACCTACAGCAAGGGCCTCACCAACAGCACCGGCTTCTATGGCGTACCAAGCGTTTCCGTCGCCAGCGCCTATGCAGAAAATGTCTACGATCTCCATTCAGAGTGGGGCCCTGTTGGACAGGATATTCGTCACGCTCTTAACTACAACCTGGTGTATGACCTGCCGGTCGGCCGCGGCCGGATGTTGGGCAGAAACATGCCGCGGATTCTCGACGAGGTAATCGGCGGATGGAAAACGGGCATGACAGGCATTGTCTATACCGGATTCCCTGTCAACATCGGCGCAACTAACAACTCTATGGTCAATGGCAACTCTCAGCGCGCAAATCACTATCGCCCATTGAAGGTTGTCAATCGTTCCATCAACAACTGGTTTGGAACTGACCCGTCGGCTATCCCATGTGCTGCCGGCGTAGACAATGGTGTCTGCGCTTACGGTCAGCCCGCACCTGGAACCTTCGGCACCGCTCGTCCAACCTCGGAACGGGCTCCAGGATTCCAGACCTACGGAGCTTCCGTTACCAAGGACTTCACCATCTGGAATGAGCATCAGATCAATTTCCGCGCTGATGCCGATAACCTCTTCAACACTGCCTATTGGTCTAACCCAGCCAGCAGCGTAGGCGCTCCCGCAACCTTCGGTTCGATCTCGGCTCAGAGCTCGCCCATTCGCAACAATCCCCGTGCCATGCAGTTGTCAGTCAAATACCACTTCTAGGCGGCTGCAACTTCCGCTTAGCATTCCAGCAACAAAGAGAAGGCCCGGCTTATGCCGGGCCTTTCTTATTAGCCTACTGATCGTTGGATGTGGATCGGAATCCTATCTTCCGTCCGCTCTGCGCGGGACCGTTCAATGCATTTCCTGTACTCCGCTAGCCCACATAATCCCGCGCCGGATGAGATTAAGGATCATCGGATCCTCATAGTCTTCCTTGTTATGCCCAAGTGCCAAGTAGAACTCACGTCCTCCATCGAAGGTGTGATACCAGGCGACCGGCAACATCTCCGGATAGCTATTCAGATCCARCTTCATCTTCTCCGTGTTGATGAGCGTCGAGCGTCGCACGCCAAGCAGAGGATGGATATCGGGATTCATCAGCGTAAAGAAGTAGCACTCGTCCTTGTGCTGTAGCTTGGCAGGCAGCTCTTTGGTGAAGGGACTGGTGTGATCCAACACCTCCACCGTCAACACCTGCTGCGGGGGATGCTCAACAAATCTTCCTCCGAGGACGGAAGCAAAGTATGGCCACGAACGTTCCGAGCCGGAAGCTGAGTGAAGGCCGACAAATCCGCCGCCGTGTTCAATGTAGTCTTTGAAGGCGTCACGCTGCTTGTCCGTGAGGAAGGCTTCGTTGTTGGTATTGGCGAAGACTAAAACAGCGTAACGGCTGAGACGTGATGGCTCAAAATACTCCGGATCGTCGGTGACATCGACCTCAAACCCTGCCTCGGCGCCAAGCTTCTTAACGGCGGCGACACTTGAGGCGATATTTTCATGAACATACCCCTTGCCGTTACGGGTATAGATCAACATCCCGGGCCGGGTATTCTGGGCGTTCGCTGCACTGGATATCAACGACGCGGCAACGAGGGCAACCGCCGACAGATAGAAGCGGATTTTCTTTTGTTTCTCCATCGCAACACTCCAACATTCATCGCAAAGTCTACAGCTCAAATACCGTACGCGCTAACGGAGGCACTCTACGCATTCGCACGCATGAGTTCTCTGCCTCGTTGTTCTTTACGGACAGCAAGCGCGGCCGCAAGCAGTGCAAAGGTAATAAGCTCAAAGACCGCCAGCGCTCTTGCATATCCCAATGAGTCGCGGAGCCCATACTCCACCATCACGCATGGAGCTCCGAGCAGAACACCAAACTGGTAGACAAGTCCGGGAAAGAGGCCGCGTGCGCCTTCCGGAGCAAGCTCATTGAGATGAGCCGGAATCACGCCGAAGGCTCCCTGCACACCAAACTGCATAAGAAACGCGCCTGCGGCGAGCCATGCGACCGACCCTCCAAATGCCCATGCGGGTACGGCCAACAGGCAGATCAGCAATGCCATATAGATGCTGTTGCGCCGGCCTAGCCAATCCGAGATACGGCCAAAGACAACGGCCCCCAGAACAGCACCCACGTTATAGAAGATCGCCATATTGGCTGCGGATCGCAGGCTGAATCCGTGCACCACGCGGAGGAAGTCGGGATAGAGGTCCTGCGTTCCGTGAGAGAGACAGGTGATCAGCATCATCAGAACCGTCAGCAGGACGAAGTTGCCCCAATGAGCGCCGATCGTACGCAGGAGATTCGGACGAGCTTCCGTGGCTGCCTGCCGATAAGTATCGGGAGAGAACAGAATCAGCACGACGATCCACACCGCCAGGCAGAGTCCGCTCCAGAAGAGCCACTGCCATCCAACAGCAGGAGCGAGTGTACGCGCCATCGCTGCCGCCAGAAGGTATCCCAGTGAGTAGCCCGCCTGCAGAATTCCAGAGAAGAGACCGCGCAATGATACGGGACAGCTCTCCATCACCAGCGCCGCACCGACGCCCCAGTAACCTCCCATGCCGATGCCATAGAGCGCGCGCAACACGAGGAAGACTGAAGAGCTTGGAGCCAACGGGGTCAGCGCCGTAATGAGGGAGAAATAAAGCACGCAGCAGAGGAGCGGAATGCGACGTCCCCAACGATCGGCACAGTAGCCGAAGAGAAACGCGCCCACAGGYCGCATGACCAGCGTTGCAGTAATGGTGGCTACGATCGATCCTTTGCTGACACCGAAGTGTGCTGCAAGCGAATCCATGACGAAGACGAGGATGAAGAAGTCATACGCATCGAGCACCCAGCCAAGGATGCCGCTGGCCACTGCAAAACCCCACCGCCTGTTTCCTGTTGCGATCATCCACACGCTCCTATAACCGCGGTACAGTCAATCCACCATCAAGATGCAGCACAGACCCAGTTGCATAGGGGATCTCGCCGCGGGCCAGCACACTCACAGCTCGTCCGATGTCTTCCGGAGTTCCCCACCGCGCCTCAAGCAGCAGGCCTTCCTGGATGAGACGGTCGTATTTCTCTTTTACGGCACTGGTCATATCGGTAGCGATAATGCCGGGCCGGACCTCGTAGACTGAGATGCCATGCTCAGCAAGGCGAACAGCCCACAGATGGCTCGCCATCGCAATGCCGGCCTTCGAGATGCAGTAGTCACCGCGGTTGACGCTGGCAACCTCCGCTGAGACAGAACCCACATGGATGATGGCGCGGTGTCGTCTGCTCACAGCCTGCTGGCGGATCATCCATTGCGCGGCGGATTGCGTAAGAAAGTATGGGCCCTGCAGATTGGTGCGGATCAGCTCCTCAAAGCTTGCCTCATCGGCTTCGAGGATATCGGCACGGCGGCGCGGCGCCATGCCCGCGTTATTCACCAGAACATCCAGACGGCCAAATGCCTCTTGTGTGGCTTGAAGCAGCGCCTCGCGATCATCGCGGGACGAGACATCCGCGCGAAGATAGCGCACGGTTGCACCCCGCTGCTCCAGCGCTGTCAGGAATGAGTCAACCTCTTCCTCACTCCGAAGGCCTGCCAGCATCAGATCAAAGCCATCGATGGCGAGGCGCTCCGCGATGCCTGCGCCGATACCCCGTGTTCCCCCGGTGATGAGTGCAACGTTCCGTGTCGTCATGGTTACTCGAAGAAGGTGTAGTAGCTTCCGTCAGCAATGCGTGTAATCAGAAGGGCCAGCTCCAGCAGGTGATAGTCTCCCCACATACTGGACTCCCCATGCGGAGCCAACCCAGGCACGGGTACATGATCCCAGCCATTGGGCCGGTGATAGATGGTATGCAGCAGTAATCCTTCATGTTCCGCGGCGTTGGAAAGATAGCGCGGCTCAAAAAGCGTCTGAGCAACGGTCAGTCCGGCAGAGGTGTAATGGATTCCTGGATCTCCAAGAAGATGACCAAGGCGCAACAGGCCCTGTGCGGCGATAGCACTCGCCGAGGCATCAACCGGCTCAAACCGGTTTTGCGGCTCGGCGTCGCGGTCCCTCCACTCAAGAAAGGACGCAAGTCCGGGAGCACCGGTGTCCCAATAGCAGATTCCGTTACGCGCCGTAGCACAGCCTATGTAGAAGTCGCAGGTAGCGTGCGCCGCCTTGTAGAGCGCATCGAGCGTTTCCTGATAAGCGCCGTGATTCCTCCGCTGGTCTTCAGGCAACGATTCCAGAAACTCAACCTGCTCCGTCAAGTGACCGAGCACATGAGAGAGTCCGCAAATGCGCAATGTACGGAACGTATCGACAAAGAGTGAATGACTTCCGTTGAAGGAATAGATGTAGCCGGTATCATTCGAAAGCTGCGTCCAACGGCTCGCCTGCACTGCACCGCTGACCTTCAACGCAATCTCGCAAGCCGCAAGATCACCACCGTCATCGGCAATGCGGCCGGAGCGTATCAGGCGGCGAAGGTTTCCGTAGGTAGAGACGCAGTTGAAACCGTGATCATGCACACCAGTGTGAGTGAGATGAACCGGCATCTCACGCCGGATGTGCTCGCGGGCTAGGTCGACGAGACGCGCGTCTCCACCGATCTCGAAAGCGAGCAATGCATTTCCAAAGAGAAATCCGTGTGTCCAGTTTGTCCAACTGCGCGAGGTGTACTTCCCATTGACGGTAATAACAGGCGCACCATCCTCGCTCTTCCAGCGGCGCAGCAGCGCCTGTGTCTTGTTGGCCGCAAGCTCTGCCGTGGTGAGAGCCTTTGCCTTAAGGTCTGTCGCGCGAATGGATGAGTGGATCTGCATGTTGTGCCTCTACACCAACTCCAGAAATCGCTGTTTTGTCCTTGTCAGAACGGCATCCGGATCTTCATCCCAGATCGCCTGATTGAAGATCTCGACCTCGATCGGTCCGCTGTAGCCAGCGGCTTCAACCGCGGCACGCAGCGTGCGGAGATCAATGATGCCGTCGCCCATCATGCATCGTCCCAGCAGGTTATCCGGTAACGGCACAGGCCAGTCCGAAACGTGAAAACCCATAGTCCTGCGGGAAGCTGCGGCAATCTGCTGCAGTACATTGGGGTGCCACCAGATGTGAAAGACATCGAGCACCACGCCGACACGATCTTCGGCATACGGAGCCGCCAGTTCCAGCGCCTCATCTACGGTGGTCAGTACAGAACGGTCACCCGCAAACATGGGATGCAATGGCTCCAGCCCGAGCTTTACACCCGCCTGCTCCGCATACGGAACAAGCGCGGCGATACCATCTCGAACCATCTCTCTTGCCGCAGCGATACCTACTGGAACTGCACCACCTACAACGAAGACCAGGACATCAGCATTGAGCGCGGCAGCTTCATCAATGGCGCGGAAGTTATCGTCGATCTTTGCGCGGCGCTCGATTGCATCGGGGGCAGGAAACATGCCGCCACGGCAAACACTCGATACATGAAGCCCGGCATCTCGAACGGCCTGCACGCTTTGCTTCAGCCCAAACGCGCTGATCTTATGCCGCCACAGAGAAATGCAGGGAACGCTATGCCGCACGCAGGCCTCCGCCGCTTCACCAACGCTCCACGCGGGAGTCGTGATCTGGTTCAGCGACAATCGCGAGAGCTGTGCCACTAGCACACCGCCTTTACGGGAACGATCGGCGGCACCTGCATCCACCGTCCCTCTTCCCATGACTGTAACGCCAGTTCCGCCAGTTGGACGCCGCGAGCTCCATCCCAGAAATCATGCGGAAAAGGCTTACCTTCGGCAACGGCTTTTAGATAGATCTCCCACTGCACTTTGAAAGCGTTGCCGAACTCCATATTGTCGGGCACGTCCGTCCAACTGTCGCGGAAGGGAATGGGATTGGCGATATCAGGATTCCATACCGGACGCGGCGTATTCACACGATGCTGTACGCGGCATTCGCGCAGACCGGCAATCGCGCTGGCTTCAGTGCCGTCGACCTGCATGGTGAGCAGTTCGTCCCGATAGACGCGGGTTGTCCATGAAGAGTTGAACTGCGCGATGATACCCCCCTTCAAAAGAAAGGTCCCGTAGGCGGCGTCATCCGCAGTGCAACCGTAGGTCTTCCCCGCCTCATCCACACGCGTGGGAATATGTGTTGCGCCTAGGCAGGAGACCGCTTCTACCGGCGCAAAGGTATGGTCCAATACGTATCGCCAGTGCGCAAACATATCGAGGATGATGCCTCCATCCTCTTCCTTGCGGTAGTTCCAGGAAGGCCGCTGTGCCGGAAGCCCCCAATCACCCTCGAAGACCCAATAACCAAACTCTCCTCGGATAGACAGGATGCGGCCGAAATAGCCCGAGTTCACCAGGCGGCGTAGCTTCCGGATGCCGGGAAGGAAGAGCTTATCCTGCACAACGCCATGACGGACACCGGCGGCATCGGCAGCCGCGGCAAGACGTGCGGCGCTGTCAGCGGTCGTCGATAACGGCTTTTCACAGTAGACATGTTTTCCGTGCTCAATGGCGCGCATGACGCTCACCTCGCGCATTCCTGTCAGACCGGAGTCGAAGTAGATCGTGTCCTCCGGATTCGCCAGGCAGGCATCAAGATCCGTGCTCCAGCGGAGACCGCCGTGCTGCCTGCTGATCGCTTCTAGCTTCTGCGGGTTGCGCCCCACGAGAATCGGATCTGGCATAAGCCGTCTGCCGTCAGAGAGCAGAACTCCGCCCTCAGCACGGAGCTGGAGAATCGACCGAACCAGGTGCTGGTTCAACCCCATACGCCCAGTCACACCGTTCATGATGATTCCAATTCGTTCCGCCATCGTCCCCCTCATTGAGTCAGCTAACGCATCCAGGTGTAGACGCACCGCGCGCACAATTCTCCCTTATTGGGAGCGCTAACAATCTAGTTACCGCTTCTCCGGCTTGTCAACGTTGGACTCATAAAAAGATGCCCATCTTCCCCGGTCGGCGGCTATGATGGAGGCTCTGTGTCTGTCTCTCGCCCCATGGGTCGCGTGACCCTCGCCGACGTCGCCAAAGCAGCAGGTGTTGCCACCATGACGGTGTCACGCTATCTGCATGGCAATCCGAATATTTCAGCGGCCACCGCACGTAAGGTGAAGGCTGCGATCGATCGCCTTGGGTATCGGCCGAACTATGCCGCACGCGTGCTGATGGGCCAACCATCCAAGGTGATCGGGCTGATCCTTCCCAACCTTGCCAATCCATTCTTCTCACTGATCGCACATTGCGTGCAACAGGCGGCTCACGCGCGAGGCTATCTTGTGTGGATTGCTGCAACCAACGACGATCCCAGCAGCGACCTGGAACTGATTGAGCGGATGCACGATCATCATGTCGATGGCCTGCTTCTCGCATCCTCGCCAGGCAGCACGATTCCGCTGGAGAAGATGGGAGGGATTCCGACGGTTGCGATCGACCGGCCTTTGCGAGGCGCCGGTGTAGACTTTGTCACCGTCGACGATCGGGCAGCTGCCCGCGAAGCGGTCTCACACCTGCTGCAACATGGGTACAAGCGGATTGCGATCGCCGGAATCGATGCCCGGATCAGACCAATCCAGGAGCGCATCCTCGGTTATCAGGATGCCATGCACGCTGCCGGCCTGCCGGCCCTTCCCTACATTCGCTGCGACGATGCTGCCTCTGCGATACAGATCTGCAAGACGCTGAGAGCCGGTAAGCGCCCTATCGAAGCGCTCTTTCCACTTAACGGAGATAGCTCGGTACTCTTTCTGGAGGCCTTCGAAGAGTTGCGTATCTCCATACCGCGCGACCTGGCATTTTTCTCGTATGGCGATATCCCGCTCTCGCGGGCCATCCGCCCGCGCCTGAGTGCGGTACAACAGCCAATCGAAGCCATGGCCGAGCAGGCGGCTCTCCGGCTGTTGGAGCAGATCGAACAGAAGACAAAGCCATCTCGTGCCCGTATCAAGATCCCGGCCTCGCTTGTCATTCGGGAATCTTGCGGATGCAAACGAAAAGGCGAAATAAAGACGATACCCTCGATGTGAAGGCATCGTCTTTAGAGCATTTTCCTGTTGCTGCGTAGCCCGGAAGGGGAGTGCAGCGGCGTTTTCATTGCGGAAAACGCCCATAGATACGGAATTCCTACTCTACACCCACAGGAAAAACGCTCGAGTGCCTCATCAGAACGTAAGAGCTATCCCTAGATTGAACTGCCGCATTCCCGGAGCCTGCGCATTCGCCAGGCCGAAGGAAGCGTTCTGTGCGAATGTTCCATCGGATCGAATCGTAGAGAACGCTCCGTGGATAGCCGGACTGTTATTCAGAAGGTAGTAGTTGGTGTGATTCATGATGTTGATCACATCTGTCCAGAGCTCAAGCTTCACACGCGATTCAGAGAGGTCGAACCGCTTCCTAAGCGTGGCATTGGAGATAATGCTGCGGGGATTCCGCGCATCTCCCATGGTGCGGGGAATGTTTCCTAGCGCCGGATTATCTAACGATCCCGGCATAGAGAACGCGTTCGGATTCAGGACGCCTCCGCCAATCGTGGTTCCGAGAGGATCCCGTTTCCAATCCGGCTTGATGAGTGGTACCCCAGGAACACGGTTAGGGCGCAGTGAGACATCGGTGAGAGCGTTGCCATAATCGCATGGCGTGGCATTGTTGGAAGCGCCCGGAACAAAAGGCCGAGAGGTGGAGCAGAAAAACCCGGCGCTTCTGCCATTGACGCCGGCAACGATCGACAAAGGGTATCCGGACTGCATCGAAGTGGTGGTTGAGAGATTCCATCCACCAATCGCCGCATCCAGCCAGCGGGAAGAGTTGCTAAAGAATGTCTTCCCTTTCCCGAAAGGGAGATTCCAAACTTCACCGATAGAGAGATGCACCGGCACATCGAAAGCCGAGAGCGAGTAATCTCCCGTGGTGGTGTAGCCCCGCGGATAGAGGTATCCGTAAGCATCAATCTGTGTATCCCCCGGGCCGCCCTGGCCGCTGGAGGCATCGTCCAGTGATTTCGACCAGGAGAAGCTGGCAAAGAGACTGAGACCGAATTTCATCTGCTGGCGACCGGAAAGATAGAGTGCGTTATAGTTCGATCCGGCATTTCGGTCGTATGCCGTGTAAATCGAGTTCTGAAAGAACTGAGGGTAAGGCTTCATTCGTTGTAACGCAGTCGAGGTGTTGCCGTACTGGTCTTTGCCGGCGGTAATGAGATTCGTCCGGCTTTTGATTGCAGCTGTAATTGCGTTAATGCTCGGGACATTCACAGGAACGGGAGTCGAGTAGAGATGCGTCCCCTTTTGCCCGACGTAGTCCGCCTCTACTAGAGTTCCCTTCCCCAGTTGAAACTGCAACGATGCCGACCAGAGCTGTACATAAGGAACGGCACTGGACTGATTCACAGCTGGCAGATAGCTTGTCCCATTCCACGACTCAAGCAACGTATTACTCACGACAGGAGCCGCCGGCGGAGCGCCATTGGCAATGGGATTGGTGATGAGATTGACCCAGCCCGAACCAACACCGCCTACTCCGTTGGTCCCAGTCGTGGCAGCACCGCTCGTGAGGTTAGGAACGATATTGTTGCCAAGTCCTGTAAGCGGCGTATGCATCATGGCATAGGAGGCGCGCATCGTCATAAAGTGCGCCGGTTGATAGGCCAGGCCGAGACGCGGTTCGAAGCCTTTGTAATTGATCGGCCACAGAGTCGTGGGCAAGCCGTTGGTTCCGGAGAAGGCAAAACCGCCCATAGTGGCCACGCCATTCAATGTTCCAGTTCCATTGGAAATAAAACTTCCCTGGTAATTGAACTTCTCCATGCGCGGTGTTTCGAGGTTGTAGCGCAGCCCGACATTGATCGTAAGCCTGGGCAGAATACGCCAGTCATCCTGAACATAAGCAGCGCCATACTTCCAGCGGTAGTAATAGGCATGCGGCGTATTCACCGTAAATGTATTGAAGAGCCCCAGCATGTATCCCGCTACGCAGGACGAACCGGTAAACCCGGCTCCGTTCGTCAGCCCTGTATTGCAGGTAAAGCTGCCACCATAAAGATTGGTTTCGTCGTACCGATTTAGCTGCAGCGCCCGATAGTCCACACCGAACTTGATGGAGTGACGCCCCATCAGCATCGAATAGTCGTCACCGAAGCCATAGGTCTCATTGAGAATCTTTCCGAATCCAACGCTCTGTCCCAGCGTCGTAAGACTATTGCTGAAGATGAAGCCCGCCAGCCCTGCGCCTCTGATGGAAGGCGGTAGTCCAAGCCCCGTGTTGAAATCCTTGGTGAGCGACGCCGGCGCTGGGGTAAGCGAATCGTCGGAGCGCAGATAGGTGGCGCGAAACTCATTCACCATCGTTGGCTTCACGGTACGTACGTAGTTCGCCGAGATATTCCATCCATTCACCGACTCAGAGGGCTGATTGAGGACCGGCGTCGAAGGTCCGTTATAGTCGTAGCGAATGCCCGAGACCGGCACATTGGTATAGCGGACAAAGATGCGGTCTTTCGCTGTGAGGTTCTCATCGATGCGAAGGGAGTAGCGGTCATCATTCGTCGTCACACCGCGCACGCCGTAACCATTCATACCGTCAGGGTCGTAATGCCCGTCCGGATAGAAGAAGCGGGCATATGAGGTCGGTTGATCCGGCGTTGGCTGCGATGCCAGCAAAAACTTCGTAATTGGGTTCGCAGCCGCCTGCTGTGAGATATCGTTATTCGCAGCCCGCTGGTACTGAGCCACAGGAAGACGATTGCCTACAGGAAAGCCCTGCGCGTTCCGTGCAAACTGATAGACCACGGCGCCGGTTCGCGGAGCGTTCACCGCTGCGGCATATCCCTGGTTGCGAAGAACTGTCTGATCGAGCAGATCGAAGCTGTCGTTGAAGCGACCTGCAGTCTCATCCGGCGTCAGGAACCGCTTGCGGGTGTACGTGGCGCTCGTATTCCGTAGCGGCTCGTAGGCAAAGAAGAAGAAGGTTTTGTTCTTGTGGAATGGCAGCGGAACCGGTCCACCGACCGCAACGGTGAACAGATTCAGATGCTCATTCGGAGGCGCTCCGCCGGATCCACGATTCGGGATCATAAAGGCAGGGTCGCGATGACGCCAACGCAACGCGCCATGATACTTCGAGGTACCGGCCCGGGAGCCCTGGTTGATTACGCCTCCACCGGATCGCCCATACTGTGCCGGAAGACCGATGCTTTGCACAGAGACCGACTGGATCGCATCTCCCGAAAACGTCACACCTGTGCGTGGGAAGCCGGCAAGCGTGAGGTCAGAGCCATCGACAAGCTGAGGATTCATCCCCTGGCGGCTACCACCAATAGTGAGACCTGCTCCGGGAGCAATGGGACCGTTATAAGCGTTCGGGAGCTCCGAACCCACTCCGTCATTCGTCTGCGGATCGCCGGTTACGCCAGGAGCAAACAGAACAGCAGCGAGGACATTTCGCTCCGGAAAAGGAAGATCCGTCAGCACCTCTTTCTCGATCGTAGTTTGGAGGGCTGCCGAGGAGGTATTCAGGAGCTCGCCTTCGGCGGTGACGGTGACCACCTCCGTCGTCGTTCCCAGGTCCAGCTTTGCATCGACCTGGGTGATGCCTCCCACGCTCACATTGATCCCTGAGACGTTTTTTGTATTGAAACCCGGCGAGTGAATCTTCAGGAGGTAAGAACCGGGAGGTACAGCGG
>NZ_JBFRCY010000042.1:0-18194 GCF_052113305.1 Terriglobus sp. YAF25 | reverse complement strand
CCATTGCTACTGTCAGCCTGTGTAAGCGCGGACTGCCACTCGGCGGCCTGTGCGGTGTGCGAGAACAAGTTGAGCGGGATTTTGCCCGTGGTCTGTCCCTTCTTATAGGGCGTAGTCAATGGACCCGCATTGCATAGCCATGTAGCGTGACCCTGGTTGTAGAGTGAGGCTACATTCTTCAGGCTGGGATGCAGACCGAACAGACGTCCACCACTGGTAGCCTGCAGGCTGGCAAGGCTGGTTCGATCGAGAGCCAGTGCGCCTCTACCGGTGGCGTACTGCGAATAGTACGAGTCGGCAGGAATGACAGTGTTATTTCCATCGTTGCCGCCATCGAGATACACACAGACGATCGCTCGGTAGCCGCTGTTGCTGCTGGTAGCCTGCGCCAGAAGAGGTGCTGAGATCAACCGCGGAATGAGCGGTGCTGCACTCGCTCCCAGTGCAAATTTTGAAGTGTGTTTAAGAAATTCACGCCGATTCATCGTTTGTCCTCTAACTTGTGTTGTGTACTTTACCTATTGAATGGTCTGGTATGCCGCGCTTGAAACCGCCATAAACATCAGGTCGGGGAGCATGGAATTAATCGATGATCCGGTGTTAGCGGCGATGTAATTGGTCAGTGTTGTGCGAACGCTATCGGGCATCTGGCCGTGATACAGGATGTGATTGACGCGCGAAAGAAAATCATCCGTGGAGGTGCAGTTAGAGAACGGTGATGTTCTCCAATCGACCTGGAAGCCCGGTTGCTTGTTGGTGAAGATACTGTAGATCAGGCCAAGCTTGGTGACACCGTTCGCACTGGTAAGCAATTGCGCTTCAGGAGCATAGGTCCCATTGGGAAGCATGTGATCGGGGCTGTAATAGCTGAAGACCGAGGACGGACTGTAGAGGGGTTGTCCCATGGCGGCGTCGACCTTGCGCACCTGGTCGTCCGTATAGACGCCCTGCACTGAGTTCATAACATTCGCCAGGTAGAGAGCGGGATCCATGAAGTGTCCCGTGGCGGGGTCGGCCTGTGCGGCGTCATCGCCTTTGCGGGCTTCTTTATCGAGCAGGATTGCCTTAACCACCGCACCAAGATTGCCACGGACGCCGTTGCCATCATCCGCGAAGACCGCAGCGACGCGAGTGATGTATGCAGGCGAAGGATTGCTGGTTACCAGATGCTGAATCAAACGACGCGAGAGAAATGGACCGTAGTTCGGATGATTGAAGAGCGTATCGACGACCGCATCGAGATCGACCTCCCCTTTTTGCCCCGCCGGCAGTGTGATACCGGGCAAAATATTCTTGGCGCTCTGGTTGTGCCATCCTTCCGCCATGGTCATAGGGACCTGTACCTGGGGGAGAAGCTCTCCCGCACGGGCGTATTTCCATCCACTCAGTGCATTTGCCATGTCCGCGATGTTCGACTGCGTGTAGGTCGGTACTGGCTGTCCATTCGCATCGAGAACGGCTGTTCCATCCTGGTTGAGCTGCACGGTTCCAATCGTCATCAGCTGCATGAACTCGCGAGCGAAGTTCTGGTTGGGCACGATGCCGTTGTAAGCGGCATTATTGGCATTGTCGAGATACGAGCCCATCAAGGGGTTAACCGCAACATCTTTCAGAAGCGTGTGCGCATTGCCAAAGGCATCGTTCTCCAGCAGTGCTTCCCAGTAAGGTCCGCAATCCGTGGAGACACAGGCGCTGCTGCCACTGGCGACATAGACATGTGAGAGCGCGGATGAGACACGCTGACGCAGTGAGTACTGTAGCGACTGGGTATTGCGATAGTACTGTCCGTACGAGAGCCCGGCAATGCTGGTGTAGTCATAAGCCGGATTCTTCAGTTGCTGATCGATCCAACTACTCATGCCCATCTGCTGTACCTGTTGCACAGCGGCCGGCGTCGCTCCGTAGGCAGCCTGCTGCAGGAAACGCACGGCGGYATCGTAGGAGACCGGTAGTCCTTTGACTGAGAGCTGGAGTGTGCCGGTGCTTCCACCGTCGGAGCCGCTCATGCTTCCCTTGATGGCCAGCGTTCCCGAGTCCCATGCCTGCATGGCGGCCTGCACGGAGATCTGTGTATCGCTGATCTTGGTAAAGGTCTGCGACTTGCCGTTGATGGTCAACTGCGAAAGATTCGAGAGGTGGGTCCCGGTAATCGTAAGTGTGGTGGTGGCCCCGGCATCGATCTGCGAGGGCGTGCTACCGGTAAGTATTGGCAGCGCGCGACCTATGGGGAGAGCCAGTGTCGCGGTGACGGAGGGAGTAGCGATCAGAGATACAGTGATATGCGCGGTGGTGCTCGCGGCAATGTTGCTGCCGGCGGTATAAACTCCGTCCGTCGTGACCGAGCCTGAATCAGTACGCCATGTGACAAGCTGTGTTGTCGAGGTGCCGTTGAGCTGTGCCGTAAGCTGCGTGCTCTCTCCTTCGCGAAGAGAGGTCGCAGCGGTGCTGATGGTCAGTGTCTGCGAAATGCCCTTGCCGGAGGCGGTAACAATCAGCGAGCCGGTGCTGGTGGCGAAGGTGATGCCTCCGGTCAAAGTACCGGACTGATCCGGCGTAAACTGCACCGCCAGCGTGCACTTTTCATTGGCAGCAAGTGTGCCAAGACAGAGAGAAGTATCCGAGTGAAAGCTGCCGCTGACGTTGACGCTCTGTACGGTTGCTGCGGCGGTGCCGGTGTTGCTGAGCGTAATGTTCTGTGCGGCGCTGGTGACGCCTACTGAAGTGTCAGGAAAGGCGAGCTGTGTCCCGCTCAGCGTCAATAGTGGCACACCCGGTGATCCGGAGCCGGATGTCGAAGTCCCGGAGGTCGAACCGGATCCTGAAGATGAGCCCGAAATGGACGTACCCGACGGACTACTGCCGCACCCATACAGAGCGATCGATGCGCCAAGTGCAAGGTGGAGAACTACGTTTCCTGTGTGCTTTCTAAAAATACGATTCCACTGCCGCTCAGCCATCGTTCCGCTCCTTCCCGGCTTATCGGCGGTGAGCAGGAATATCGGTGCGCTGTTGCAAAATCGGGCAGTGCTGGTTGCGGCACATAACGCCAAAAAGCCGACGCCAGGACTGCACTTCTGGAAACCGCTGTGTGGACTGCCGGGATGATCCGTTAAAATCCGATATGTGAACGGAAATTACCGTGTTCTTCGTGGAACCCTGCTGGCAGTCGCGGCAATGTTCTTCGCGTTGCACGCCGTACACCTGACTGCTGACTTCCCCAATCACTCCCCTTGGATGGATTGGGCCAAGTACACGGACGAAGGCTGGTACGGCGATGCCGCTATCCGCTACTTTCTGCGGGGCAACTGGTACGTCTCAGGCGACTTCAATCCTGCCGTCGCGCTCCCCGTCTGGCCGCTCCTGGAAGCCATCGTGTTCTCCATCTTCGGCGTCAGCCTGGCCACGGCACGCGGCCTGGCCATCGGGGTCTTCGGCGGCATTCTGCTCGTGACCTATCTGCTGCTTCGCCGCATGCGCCAGGGCTCGCTGGTGCCTGCCGTAGCGGTTTTGTTATTGGCCGTAAGCCCGTTCATCTACGCATTCACCCGGCTCGCCATCCTGGAGCCATTGCTCATCTTGCTGACCCTGCTCGGCTTATACGCAGGATCCTTTCTGCAACCGGCAGCGACCGGACGCGCGAGATGGCTGCCGGTGATTGCTCTTGGCATCATTCTGCCCCTCATGGTGCTGACTAAGACGACGGCGGTCTTTCTGCTACCCGCCATCTTCTGGATGGTCTTCGCGCAGTCTGAATACAACTGGCGAGCGGCACTGCGGTTTGCCCTGCCGGCAGGCGTGATTGCCGCCGCGATCTGGGGCGGATACTTCCTGCTCTTCGTCCGGCCGCATTACCTGGCTGACTACCGCTACCTGTTCAGCGCAAATTCGTACACCAGCTTCGGCAAAGAGCCTTTATGGAAGGTGATCGCCAATACCTTCCGCGATGGCATGTGGATGGGACGAGCCTCCTACTCCCTGGTTGCCATCGCGCTTGGGGCGGTCGTTTTAACCCATCGGAGGGCCTGGCGCAACCCGCTCTATGTCTCGCTTCTGCTATGGGTAGGCGGCTTGCGGCATTAACAATCGTCGCAGTGCTGCACGCGGCAGAGACCGTCCACTACGTACGCAATCCGGAGTACACCTACCTGAATGCGGCCCGCCAGATCCGCTCCCTCATCGATGCGGACCCGCGCGGCAATCACCTGGTCCTCTCCATCTCCGGATCGAACCTGGCTCTGATGACCGGACTGCCGGCCATTTGTGACGACTTCGGCACCATGGCTTTGGACCAGCGAGTCGCCGCCTACAAGCCCGGATGGTTCATCACCTGGAACCTGGTGGAAGACGACAAAATGGATGCCCTGGCGCCGCTGTATAAGCTGACGCGGGTCGCCGAATATCCAGCACTCGACGACCCGGAGCGCAATCTGCTTATCGTCTACCGCCTTGACCCGAAGCCTGCTACACCCGCCCCCACGAAAAAGAAAACACGCAGGCGGCCACAGTTCATGGCCACCTCGCTCCGCGATGGAGAGGCAAAGGTCTCGCTCGACGACGAATAACTTAGAGCATTTTCCCTGTTGCTGGGTATCCCGGGAGCAGCGTGCAGCGGCGTTTTCATTGAGGAAAACGCCCATAGATGCACAAGCCCTACACGACACCTACAGGAAAAATGCTCTAGGCCTTTTTCGGCTCCCAGAGGGCAAACATCGCGCCAGTGGGATCAAGCAGGATCGAGAAGGCCCCCATCCCTTCCACCGTATCGCCATGCAGGAGCTTCGCACCGAGAGAGACGGCTTGATCGGTCGACTCTTTCAGATTCTCAACGCCGACGTACGGAGTCCACTGGGTGGGAGCTCCCGGCATCGTGAACATGCCGCCACCCGGGCCGGAGTCGGTCTGGAAGATGGAGTAAACCCCTACGGGCATCTGGTGATCCTGGTAGGTCCATCCGCATAACTCGCCGTAGAAGGCCTTTGCTGCGGCCAGATCCGGCGTCGTCAGTTCAAGGTGTACGAAAGGTAGCTTTGCCATGCGGGAAGAGTGCTCTCGCCCTACCGCCGCGAGCAAGTTAATTCTCGATCAAGCCTTGGGGGCTTTCGCTCTTACCTGCTTCACAGCCTTGGTCGATGTGGATTTCGCCGGCCGCGATTTCACCACCATCGCCGTCTTGATCGCCCTGGCTGGTCTGGCGGTCTTTGCATTCTTCGCGACACGCAGGCGGTGTGCCGTCATAAGCGCCCCACGGACCTGGTCTTCGCTGGCTGCTGCCAGCACCATGTGGGTGGCTCCGTTGCGTCCCCAGCCGCCAGGGACGGGCAGGAAGATCTCCGGCAGCTCTTCCACCAAGGGCTGCTGTGTCTCTGGATCGAGCATCAGGTTGCCATAGCCTTTGGCCTCGGCGGCGAGTGTCGCAAAAATACGTCCACCGACGCGAAAATCGGCCGCACCCATGTGCGAACCCTCTTCGGCGCCGGGAAGTGAGAGTGCGATCCTGCGAAAGTCAGCGGGAGTCATCGGCCAACATTTTAGGACCTATCGAGAAATTCGGTTTGCGTTAATTCGTTTTTGTGGGATTTGGGTATTCCTAACCCACTCTCGCGTTGCGAGCGTTCACCTCAGTGTGCGCCCGCCGGCGGGCCTTTTCCTTTGACCTTCTGGAAGGCCCAGACGATGGCCACAGACGCCAGACATAGCAGCGCTAATAGACGGAAGACATCAACGAATGCCCAGTACAACGACTGCCGGATAAGTTGTTGATAGAGATTGGCGTTCGCTCCGGCGGCGGCATTGGCCGGGCCGAGAAAAGAGCCCGCCAGGTACAGCCGCGTCGTCTGCACGGCCTGCTGGAAGGCGGCACCAGTGATGGGCACGGAGTTCGTGATCTCGTTCTGATGAAGTGCGGCCCGGCGTACCAGCAGGGTCTGCGCGATCGAAATTCCAATGGAGCCGCCAACGTTGCGCATCAGGTTGAAAAGGCCAGAGGCATTGCCGATCTGGTCGTTGCGCAAAGTACCGTAGGCCATGGTACTGATGGGCACAAAAACGAAGGCCAGAGCCACACCGGTGATCACGATGGGCCAGAAGAGGGTCGTCGGCGAGATATCCAGCGTGATGTTGCCGAAATAAAGCGTCGTAAGCCCGAAGACAAGGAAGCCGAGCGCAAGCAGAATGCGGTTGTCAATCTTCGCCGAGACCTGGCCCACCAGAACCGAGCCAAAGATCGCGCCTAGTCCGCGAGGAGCCACCACCAGGCCGGCGGTGAAGGCTGTGTAACCGAGCAACTCCTGGTAGAAGAGCGGAAGGACCGTCACCGTCGAGTAGATAGCCATGCCGAAGAGCAGAATCAGCAGGCAGCCCACACCGAAGTTACGATTCTTCAGGATCTGCAGACAGACCAGTGGATCACGCGATCGCCACGAATGGATGATGAACCAGATCAGCGAGACCACCAGGAACGTCGCAGCCCAGCGAATCCAGGTAGCTCCGAACCAATCATCTTCCTGCCCCTTATCGAGGATGATCTGCAGGCAGCCGGTCCAGACGCAGAGAGTGCCGAAGCCAATCATGTCGAATGCCGGCACCTTCGCTTTGGCGATATAAGGGGGGTCCTTCACGAAACGGCCAATCATGAAGACAGCCAGAAGGCCGACCGGGATGTTGATGTAGAAGGCGTATCGCCAGGAGTAGGTATCGGTTAGCCAGCCGCCAAGCGTAGGGCCGATAACGGGAGCGACGACCACACCGAGCGCAAAGACGGCCATCGCCGCGCCTCGTTTGGCCGGCGGGAATGACTCGAGCAGAATGGCCTGTGACAAGGGCTGCAGCGCTCCTCCGCCGGCGCCCTGGATCACACGAGCCAGAAGCATGAGCGCAAGACTCGGGGCTGCTCCACAGAAGAAGCTGGCAATGGTGAAGATGATCACACAGGAGATAAGAAACCGCTTGCGACCGAAGCGCAGGCTGCACCAATTCGAAGCCGGCAGGACGATCGCATTCGAGACCAGGTAGCTGGTCAGCACCCAGGTTGCTTCATCGTTCGAAGCCGAGAGCGAGCCTGCGATGTATGGCAGCGCGACGGCGGCGATGGAGGTGTCCAAAACCTCCATAAAGGTGGCCAGCATCACCGACGCAGCAATGAGCCACGGGTTTACACCCTGGGTAACGGCGCTGGATTGATCCACCGCGGCGGCGGCTGAAGCCATGCTTCCCTCTCGTTGTGGTTAGGGTGAAAACAGGCGCGTTTGATCTCGTACGTTGCTATGCGTCTCATCGACACGCTGGATGCGGACCTCGGCGTTTGCGCTGACATTCTGAAGCTGCAGCGTAATGGTGCTATTTTGTGGTTGCGCTTCGGGATCGAYCAGATTCCACAGAGCGATGGCCAGCCGTCCRTCCGCGAGCCGAGTCACRATGGCGTTCTTCGATGGGTTGGCGATGCGCTGCTCACCGAGCTTATGCAGCAGAGCAAAGTCATAGAAAGCGGGTTTGTTAATCCCGCCCATCGCGCGGATGCCGAACTGCGTAAAGGGAGCGCGTGCCGGGCCTCCCTCTTCGAAGACCTCTGAGAAGGTCCAGAAGGAAAGATAGTCGACATTGCCATCGCTCTCGCGGATGGTGTTCGCCAGCGCCGGGCCTACATATGGCGTTTCGCGGGCATCGTGAGCGGGATAGACGTTCCATTCGGTCCAGAGCAAGGGAAGATGCGGCGTCGGTGAGGAATCGATCTGACGTCGCACTTTTGCGACAACGGCAGCGACGCGGTCTTCCGGCGCGATCACCTCATCGGTGCCCAGCAGGCGTTTCACGGGCTCGTCGGCGTAGCCGTGGGTCGAGACGAAATCCACCGGAACGTGATTCCGGGCACAGAAGGCGAGGAACCCGGGAATCCAGGCAGCGGCGGCAGTGGCCGGGCCGCCGACACGAAGGCGTGAATTGACGGCTTTCAGAGACCGGGCGGTGTTGGCGTAAAGACCGAAGTAGGTCTCGCCACGGGGAACGCCACCCCAGAAGTCGATGTTCGGCTCGTTCCACACCTCGAAGTACCACTGCGCCACCTCGTCAATGCCGTAACGCTCTACAAGATGCCGGGCGAGCGCCGTCATCAGGTCGTTCCAGAGCTTGATGTCTTTGGGCGGAGAGACGTTCTGCTTGTACCAGAAGGGATGCAGTGCGTCAGGGTTGAAGGCCAGCTTCTTCGGCATGAAGCTAAGCTCGACCACGGGACGAACCCCCGCGGCGCGCAGGCCGTCGTAGACCTGGTCAATGTAGTTGAAGTTATAGACCGGATTGCCCTGCCTGTCCTCGTCGTAGACGCCCAGTTCGTCGTGCAGGATGGCATGGAAGCGGATGTACTTCACCCCGGTCGCAGCGTGGACGGCGGCGAGATCGTCACGGTAGCTCTGGCGAAGCGAAAGAATCGCGCGGCCGGAGCCGAACATCTCTTCCCAGAAGTGAGGAAAGGGCTTGGCCTCGGCATGGGCATCGACACGCACCGTCTCTTCCCGTTGCGCCCCGACGGGAAGTACGGCACACCACAACAGTACGGTGAGAACAACTCTGCGGCTCATATTGCGCGATTAGATGCCAGGGAATGTCCGAGACTTTGCCGGCAAGAACCGGGATGTGGCCATCTGGCTAACCGTTGCAGGATACTGACATGAACCTTGCTATGGCACTTCGCCCCTCCATCCCGGCCGCGATTCCAACCGTGATCGAAGACACCCGCTGGAAGCAGGTGCTCGACCGCGATGCTGCCGCCGGCTTTGTCTACGGCGTGCAGTCGACCGGAATCTTCTGCCGCCCGTCCTGCCCCAGCCGCAGGCCTAACCGCACGCAGGTCCGCTTCTTTGACACCACTGCAGAGGCTGCGGCGGCGGGCTTCCGCGCCTGCAAGCGCTGCCGGCCGACGGAACGTCCTCATGATCGCTTTGCCGAGCCGGTGAGCCGCGCTGCGGCGTATCTTGCCGCCCACAGCGATGAGACGGTCACACTGGACGAACTCGCCCGGATGACCAAAACCAGCCCCTTCTCGCTGCAGAAGAACTTCAAGCGCATCCTCGGGGTAACCCCGAAGGAGTTCGCGGCTGCAAAGAAGCTGGAGCGCCTGCGCAAGCATCTGCCCCAGGGGCGGGTCACAGATGCAACGTATGAAGCAGGCTTCTCTTCGCCGAGCCGCATGTATAAGGCAGCGGAGGCTCTGGGTATGACGCCGGGTGAGGCTGGACGAGGCGCTCATGGGCTAACGATCCGCTTTACCACCAGCGAGTGCTCTCTCGGCCGGGTGCTGGTGGCGGCAACCGACAAGGGCATCTGCTCCATCGCTTTTGGAGATTCGCCATACCAGCTGGAGATCGACCTTCGCGCCCGGTTTCCCCATGCGGAGATTGAGCCGACGGAAGACGATCCACTGTTGACACAGGGCGTTCGCTTTGTACTGGCGCAGCTACGGTCGGCTCCGCATGAGCTCGACCTGCCGCTCGATCTGCGCGCAACCGTCTTTCAGCAGCGTGTGTGGAAGGCGCTACGTGAGATTCCTCGCGGAGAGACACGCACGTATGCCGAGGTGGCGAAGTCGATGGGACAGCCCACAGCGACACGCGCGGTAGCGCGTGCCTGCGCGACCAATCCGGTAGCCGTAGCGATTCCCTGCCATCGCGTGATTGGGAGTGATGGCAAGCTTACTGGTTATCACTGGGGAGTTGAGAGGAAGAAGCGGCTGTTGGAGATGGAAAGCCGGTAAGAGTTAAAGGTTAAAAGTTAAGGCATGGGTGGGGTTGTTGGGTAGAGAAGCAGATTTCTTGCTTTCGCTCCGAAATGACAAACGAAAAGACGGTTCGAGATCCGCTCGAATACCCGAGTCCCTGAGGGGACATGGGCACCCGGTGCATGGGCTAGTCCAGACGCGGTTCGAAGCGGAAGATGTCGGGACGGCTGTAGTGACCGGCGACATCGAGATCGAACTTGCCGCGCTGGATCTCGTCCATATCGAGATCGGCGAAGAGGAGGTCGGGTTCTGCCATTGGCCCTGCGAGCAGTTCGCCGCGTGGGGAGACGATAAGACTTCGGCCGTGGATCTCTCCGCCGATTCCCTGCAAATCTCCAGGCCAGTCGGAGATAGCCAATTGCTGGCAGGCGCTAAGTACGAAACAGCGGCCCTCATAGGCGATGTGTTTCATGCTGGTCTGCCACATCTCGCGCGCATCCACAGTCGGTGCGCACCATAGCTCCACGCTCTGGTTGTAGAGGTGTTGCCGGTAGAGCGGCATGTAGTTCTCCCAGCAGATCGCCATACCGATGCGGCCGATCTCTGTCTGAACCACCTGCATGGTGTCGCCTCCACCGAAGCCCCAGATCAGCCGTTCACTGCCTGTCGGCATAAGCTTTCGGTGTTTCGCCACAACGCCGCCGTTCGGTGTGATGACCAGCGAGATGCAGTAGAGCGTATTGCCGTCGCGTTCGACTGCGCCGGTGACGATATGCAGATTGAGCTCACGCGAGAGAGATTCGAGATGCACGGTCTCCGGCCCGGGACAACGGATCGCAGCTTCCATGTAGCGGCGGAAGAGCTCGCGGCCCTCGTCGGTGCGATTGCCCACGGTGGCTCCGAAGGTGAGACCTTTGGGATAACCGCCGAGYATCGCCTCGGGAAGCACGAGCAATTGTGCGCCTTGCGCGGCTGCCTTGCGGCAGAGCGATTCGACGCGATCGAGAGTGCGAGGTGTATCGAAGAGGATGCTACCGGCTTGAGCAACAGCGACTTTCAGCATGGAGACGACTCCTCAACACCATTCAATCATCCGGTTCGCCGGGGACCTCGGCCTTCAGCGCTTCATCCTCGGCGTTCCCGGACAAATTGCCGATAGTCCAGTCCTGTTTATCAAGTTCGCGACATACATCATTAAGAGCTTTCGGCGTCCGAAGCGCCACAAAAACAGGTCCTTCACTACGTTCAGGATGACAACATTTATTAAGAACGTTCAGAGTGACAACTTTTTGACCAGAACTTTGTCGGGCCGGCGACATCTATTGGATATGCGGGTGTTGATCTTTGGAGCGAGTGGAATGGTGGGGCAGGGCATCCTGCTGGAGTGTTTGCGGGCTGTCGATGTAGCAGAGGTTGTCTCCGTCGGGCGGTCACCGCTACCGCAAAAGCACCCGAAGCTCAAAGAGATTCTGCTGCCGAACCTCTTCGACATCCCTACCGTAACCGACGATCTCACCAACTTCGACGCGGTCTTCTTTCCGTTGGGCGTCTCGTCATTTCGTATGTCTGAAGCGGACTACCGTTACATCACCTACGACCTGACGATGAAGATCGCCTCTCTGGTAGCTAAACAAAGCCCGCAAGCGACCTTCTGCTACGTCTCCGGCCGCGGAACAGACATCAACAGCCGCACCATGTGGGCGCGGGTGAAGGGCGAGCTGGAGGAGGCCCTGCTGCGGCTGCCGTTTGCCGATGCCTTCATGTTCCGCCCCGGGGCGATCCGGCCGATGGACGGCATCAAGACCAAAACCCCTCTCTATAACGCGATCTACCTTCTTTTCAGTCCAATTGTCCCGCTGCTGGCACGGCTGTTTCCAGAACAGATCACCACGACGCGCGAAGTGGGCAATGCCATGCTGGCGGTGGCGCGGAAAGGATATCCCAGCCCGATTCTGGAACCGATCGATATCCGACGTGCCGCGGGAGTCGCCATTTAGAGCATTTTCCCTGTTGCTGGGTATCCCGTAAGAAGTGCGCAGCGGCGYTTTCWTTGCGGAAAACGCCCATAGGATGTAGGTGCCCTGGACTACACCGACAGGGAAATGCTCCAGGGGCTGTTTCCCTCGTGGGGGGCCTGTGATACGTTGCCCCCATATGTCCTATACGGAAAGTTACGAATGTGACGTTTGCGGCAATAAGAAGGGAGAGCGCGATCTGTGGTGGCTCTCATTCGCTGACTGTATCCCTGGCTCCTCACCCGACGACACCATCCCGGTCATCAAGTTCTCCCGCTTCGATGTTAGCCATTCCCATGACAAGACGGTGAAGCACCTCTGCGGCGCCCAGTGCGCGGCGACGCTGATGAACCGCTGGATGAGCGATCAGCACGAGGATCCAGACCAGCACTGTGCTCGATAGAGCACAGCCCTGTAAGGCGGCAACACGCTCCGTACAGCGCGCGGCAGAGCATTTCTCCTGTAGGTGTAGTGCAGGGGGTGTGCATCTATGGGCGTTTTCCTCGATGAAAACGCCGCTGCACACTCTCACGGGATACCCAGCAACAGGAGAAAGGCTCTAATCTATAAGGGCGCTTGAATGCGTGGTTTTACCGCTCGCTGCACGGATTCCCCGTTCCCGCAGGTTGCACGAAAAGTGGTGCAATCTGGGTGCTATTCTGAGGCGGGAATTTTTCTATCCCAATTTTTCTAAGAGGTACCTATGTCCACAGCCACTCTGGAACAGACACTGCCCTACAAAGTCGCCGACATCTCGCTGGCCGACTGGGGACGCAAGGAGATCACCATCGCCGAGCAGGAGATGCCCGGCCTGATGTCGATCCGCGCGAAGTATGCCCCGGCTAAGCCGCTGAAGGGCGTGCGCGTTACCGGATCGCTGCACATGACCATCCAGACCGCCGTGCTGATCGAGACGCTGGTAGAGCTGGGTGCCGATGTGCGCTGGGCAAGCTGCAACATCTTCTCCACGCAGGACCACGCCGCCGCTGCCATTGCCGCTGCCGGCGTACCCGTTTTTGCCTGGAAGGGCGAGACGCTGGAAGAGTACTGGTGGTGCACGGACCAGGCGCTAAGCTTCCCCGGCAGCCTGGGACCGCAGCTTGTCGTCGATGACGGCGGCGATGTGACCCTGCTGATCCACAAGGGCTATGACCTGGAGAACGGTGACCGCTCGTTTGTCGACTCCGAGGGCGGCAGCGAAGAAGAGCGCGTGATCAAGGCTCTGCTGAAGAAGGTCCTGGCGCAGAGCCCGAACCGCTGGCATGATGTGGCCAAGGAGTGGCGCGGCGTCTCCGAGGAGACCACCACTGGCGTTCACCGCCTGTACAAGATGCTGGAGCAGGGCAATCTGCTGGTGCCGGCCATCAACGTSAACGACTCSGTCACCAAGTSSAARTTCGACAACCTCTACGGCTGCCGCGAGTCACTGGCTGACGGCATCAAGCGCGCCACCGACGTGATGGTGGCCGGCAAGGTCGCCGTGATCTGCGGCTATGGCGATGTGGGCAAGGGCTCAGCGCATTCGCTGCGCGGTATGGGCGCTCGCGTGATCGTCACCGAGATCGATCCCATCAATGCGCTGCAGGCAGCAATGGAAGGCTTCGAGGTCACAACCCTCGAGGAAACCCTCGGCCGCGGCGATATCTACGTCACCTGCACCGGCAACGTGGACATCATCACCTTCGAGCACATGGAGCAGATGAAGGATCAGGCCATCGTTTGCAACATCGGCCACTTCGATAACGAGATCCAGATGGACCGCCTGAATGGTGCTGCCGGCGTCACCAAGCTGAACATCAAGCCGCAGGTCGACAAGTACACCTTCCCCTCCGGCAGCTCGATCTTCGTACTCGCCGAGGGCCGCCTAGTGAACCTGGGTTGCGCAACCGGCCACCCCAGCTTCGTGATGTCAAACAGTTTCTCCAACCAGACGCTGGCGCAGCTCGACCTCTGGAAGAACAAGGACACCTACGAAGTTGGCGTGTATGTCCTGCCGAAGAAGCTGGACGAAGAAGTCGCCCGCCTGCACCTGGAGAAGATCGGCGTGAAGCTCACGACGCTCTCGCCGAAGCAGGCCGACTACATCGGTGTACCGGTGGAAGGCCCGTTCAAGGCCGAGCACTATCGGTACTAAGTTCGTTGAATGGTTCAATCGTTGAATAGTTGAATGGTGAAAAAGCCCCTCGAATATTGAGGGGCTTTCTGTTTGGGAGATAGATGGGTCTCAAAGACCCAGAATARTCGGGTGCCCCATATCTGGCGGCTTTATCGCCAGATGTGGGTTGAGAGTCACCAAAATCCTGCAAACCCACATCTCGGCGTAGCCGAGATATGGGGCACCCAGTTGTTGTGGGATTAGCAGCTTGAGAGCCGAAGTTTATCTTTCGCTCTTCAGCGCGACATCCGCGTTACTGGGTCGCCGTAGCCGAATCGTAGTCGTTGGCCACAATGACGTTCAGCGCGGGAGTGGTGACGAGCTGGCGATCGAGGATCACGATCGTGCGGGCCGATCCCTGCGGATAAGCCGTCGCTGCGCCGGTATACAGCGTCGTGGTTGTGGTGGTGAGTGCCGTTCCGTTGCTGACGATGTAGAGCGTGTAGGTGCCGACCGGAATGTTCAGATAGCCGGTATTGGTACCGAAGCTGATGTTGCTCTGCAACGATGAGACGGCAGTGACAGCCGTCCCTGACGGAACCATGTAGATATCGATATTGCCGATCGCCGTGGACTGGTCGAGGAAGCGGATGGCGATCTGACCCGAGGGAGCGGGCTGCGACTGATCCGTAAGCACCGTTGCACTCAGGCTGGCGGCGACGTTGCCGACCAGGACGGTGTACTGCTTGCTGTTGGCAAGGGTCGAACGGGCAGTGGCCAGGGCCTGCTTGGTACCGGCGGTGTTCGCGGTAATGACGTAGGTGGCCGGCGTGGCCGGAACGTAGGAAGTAGTCGTGCCGAAACCGAGGTTGTATGCCACGGCAGTGTTGCCCATATACATATCCAGACCGCCGGCATCGATGGAGGCATCAATGAAACGGACCTGCGAGGTGCTGGTGCTGCCGGTGACACCCTGGCAACCACCGAAACCAAGCGTCGCGGCGGCCAGAGCGGTCGCAGCGGCGACTCGCTTAAAGAACTGTGCAACGTCTGCTTTCATTGGCCTGTCTAAGTCGTGTGGACTACTTGCAACAGAGTACCTGATTCCGTGTTATCAACCTAGGGCGAAAGTCGTTACTCCCTGGAACGAAAGTCGTATGGTGAAGCTTCCCGCATATCTGGCATGGCCACTCGCTCTCTCTACCGCCGTCCTGGCGCAACAACAGGAGACGCCGCAGCAACGCGTCATTGCGATTCCCAGCATGCGAGCAAAGCAGGGGACGCAGCCCCTTCCCCAACGCAAATCCTCCTATAGTTTTACGCTCGCCAACACCACATGGCTGGATACCGGCGTGACTGTGGCCGCGGGCGAACACCTGAAACTGAGTGCAAAGGGCAGCTTTCAGCTTGCGGATGGGCGTAAGTCGGGTCCCGCGGGCGTCGACCGCGGATGGCGTGACCTGCTTGCCAGCTTTCCCATGAACGCCGCGCCCGTGGGCTCCCTGATCGGACGAGTGAGCGATGCGGGCGCCTCCATCCCCTTCCCCATCGGCGAAGCTGACACCGTCACCGCGCCCACCACCGGTCATCTTTACCTTGGAGTTAACCTTCCCGACAGCATCTCGGCCTCGGGCAGCTTTACCGTCAAGCTGGAATTTCCCAAGCCGGAGGCAGTCGCGCCGAAGGCCCTGGCAGCGGCGCCGATGCAGGACCTCACCTCGATGATCTCTCCTGATACCTTCGCCGAGGTACCCCGCCGCGTGAGCGACCAGCAAGGCAACGTCGGCGACATGGTGAACTTCGCCCTGGTGGGCACACGCGGACAGGTGGAGCAGGCCTTCAAGGCAGCCGGCTGGGTGCAGGTAGACCAGACCGTCGATGCCGCCATCGTGCACGGCATCATGTCCACGCTGTCACATGAGGCCTACCTGGAGATGCCGATGAGCGCACTGTACCTCTTCGACCGGCCGCAAGACCTGTCGTATGCGCGGGCGGAGGCGATCAGCGTCGTCGCCGTGCGGCATCATCTCCGTGTGTGGAACAGCGGGAAGACGATCAACGGCGTGCCACTGTGGGTCGGATCGGCGACGCATGACAACGGCTTCGAGAAAGACAAGCGCAATGGACAGGTGACCCACCATATCGATCCTGATATCGACCTCGAGCGGAAGTTCATCCTCGACAGCTTTGATGCCGCGGGCGTGTTTTCGTCTGCCGCCTATGTGTTGCCGGATGATCCGTTCTCCAGTGGAAAGACCGCGACAGGTGGAGAGTTCCATTCGGATGGACGGATTCTGGTGATGATGCTGAAGTAGCGAGGAAGAGTTAAAAGTTGAAAGTTAAAAGTTGAAGCGTTAAGGCATGGGCGGGAAGAATTGAAAGTTGAAGATGTACCGCATGGGCGCGGTACGTGATTCTTCACATTCGGCCGCACTATTCAACCATTCAACTATTCCACCATTCAACCAATCAGTTGACTCTCATTACCACCAGAGTCATATCGTCATGTTGCGGAGCGCCGTTGACGAACTCGTCGGCACGGCGATAGAGCGCGCGTAACAGGCCTTCGGCGGTGAGCGCTCCGCGGGCGCGTTCCTGTTGGGTTGCGGCGACCATGCGGCGCTCGCCCCATTCTTCGTCGTCTCCGTCCATCGCTTCGGAGATGCCGTCGGTGAAGAGCAGAAGGATGTCACCGGGTTCGAGATAGATATCGCGCTGTTCGTAGGCAGCGTCTTCAGTAATACCAACAACCATGCCGGTCACTTCGAGCTCAAGTACCTGATCGCCGCGCAGGATTACTGGCGGATTATGCCCGCCATTGGCGTAGCAGAGGCGGCGGGTTGCGGGATCGTACTCGGCATAGAAGAAGGTGGCGTAGCGGTTGGCGGTGCTGCCGTCGTAGACCAGCTTGTTGACGTGCCCCATCAGCTCGCCGAGATCGGAGGAACCGACCAGCGTGAGACCGCGCAGGCTGGCACGGAGACTTGCCATCAGCAACGCAGCCGAGATGCCTTTGCCGGAGACGTCTCCGATGGCCAGGCCGAGCAAACGCGGCTGCGGCGGTCCATCGTCGCTCGCGCGCTTCACTTCCATCACATCGTAGTAGTCGCCGCCGATCTCCTGCGCCGGGCGGCAGTAGCCAGCAACGTCGACGCCCTCGAACTCCGGATAGCTCTGCGGAAAGAGACGCTCCTGCACCTCGCGTGCGATTTCGATGTCGCGGGTGACACGCTCGCGTTGCGCAGCTTCGTGCGCGAGAGACTGGAGCAGCTCAGCGTTTTCAAGAGCGAGGCCGGTCTGCGAGGCGACGCTCTCCAGCAGACGGCGATCCATGCGGGAGTACGGCTCTTCGCTGCGCTTGGGACCGAGAGCCATGACACCGATCAAGCGTCCACGACCGGGCAGAGGCACCAGAAGCTCGGTCTGGAACTCGCTGAGAGCGGCACGCTCGGTATCGCTGGCTTCAAGCAGCCAGTGAGAACTGTCGTCGATGCGCATCGCCGCAGGCCGCTTCTCGCGGGAGAGTGTGTTGACCGTCGCCGAATGCGCCGGTAATAGGACAGGTGAGGTCAGATCCACACCCGTGGCTGTCTGCAGGCGAAAGACATCGCCGCTGCCGCGGAGGAAGACCGCCATGCGCTCAATGTGCAGCGTATCACTGATGCGCTGGGTGATGGTGCTGAGCAGCGGACCTGTTTCGGTGAAGTTGTGCGCCTGCTCTGACAGCTCGCTCAGTACCTGTTCGGTGGAGTACGCTTCGCGGAAGAAACGGCGGTCGATCTCCTGTTGCAGCCTTCCGGAGAGGACCATGCGGAAGCCAAAGAACAGGACAAGAAGAACGAAGATGAGGACAACGTCGACCGGTCTGCGATGGGATTCCGGATCGGCGAAGAAGATCGTAAGCCTCCAGGAGAAGAGAACGCCGAGCAGAGCCCTGATACCGAAGAGGGTGTAGCGCGCGAAGGCGTACCTGGTGCCCTGGCGGACGATCAGGCGAATATCCATGGCGCGCTGTACGACCATGGCATAGGCGAGAGAGAGCGGAAAGATCGCCAGGACGAGGACGATGCCAAAGCTGAGCCACTGCGGGAAGGTTTCGCTGACGTCTTCACCCGTAAGGAGCGTGTAGATCACCATGCCGCCAAAAGGGGTAAGACCGATGAGCGATCCCCAGAAGAGCAGGCGCAGGCGGCGGCCGGAGTCGGCGCCGACCTTTTCGCGGAAGATCTTGTGGCTGAACAGAACGAAGAAGTAGGCGACACAGAGGATGCTGAGAAACCTCTCGATGCGATCGATGGGCAGGAACCACGGGCTCATGGCGCGATCGAGCGACAGGTTCCAGAGGCGTGCATAGCTGTGCAGCAGGTTGAAGGGCAAC
>NZ_JBFRCY010000041.1:0-10957 GCF_052113305.1 Terriglobus sp. YAF25 | reverse complement strand
GCCCGGGTGCCCCGCCCTCGCAACGCTAGGGTGGGTTAGGGCGACCCAAACTCCTGACAAACCCACAGAACGAACTTGTCGATGTACCCTAAGCTGCTTTCTTCCGCCGGCTGATATTTTTCGCCTTTGTCCGCTTTGGCTTCTTCGTCTCCGCCAGGCTGTTGCGCAGCGCATCCATGATGTTGACGACCTTGGGTTTCGCCGGCTGCGGCTCTTCTTCAGGAAGGGGTTTGCCTTTGCGCTTTGCCTCCACCAATTTCTTGACGGCGGCATCGTAGTCATCTTTATAAGCGCTGAGATCGAACTTTGAGGTGCTTCCGTTGATGAGCTGCCTGGCCAGAGACAGCTCGTCTGCATCGACCGCTACGTCTTTCGCCCCAGCCAACGCCGATTTGGAGTCGCGAAGCTCATCCTCATACCGCAAGGTATAAAGCATCAGCCCCTTCTGTTTTGGATCAGAGGGCGCCGCGATTGCGACAAGATGCTCGCGTCCGCTGAAAGCGATCTCGCCGATGCCGTAGGTGTTCGTCTGTTGTAGCGCCTTGCGCATGATGCTGAGCGCCTTGGCCTGGCTGTCTTCTTTCGGCGCCACAAAGTAGGGCCGATCGAAGAGGGCCGCAGGCAGATCCTCTGCCTTCACAAACTGCGCAATCTGCATCGTTGTGGAGGTGGAGAGGCGCAGCTTCTTCAGTTCATCCGGATCGATCTCGATATATCGGTTCTTGGCGTATTCGTAGCCTTTGACGATATCGTCGGCGGCCACCTCACCGTGCTCATCGACATTGCGATGGTGAATTCGCTGATGAGTCTTCCGGTCGATCTGATGAAACTCCACCTGGCGTGCAGGATTGGTCGCCGGAAAGATCTTGACTGCGATGGATACGAGCGAAATCTGAAGCGATCCGGACCACGTGGGACGACCTGGCATACTGAGCGACTCCTTTGACCTCGCTCATTCGATGCCAGATCTCCCAGTAAGTGTCGCTCAACGTCTGCAGGCGCCCGCCGGCTCGCGAAGAGGCGGGCAGCCACCGGTTAGATGTGCGTGACAACAACCAGGAAAACGGCTGCGAGAAGCGCGATGGTTCCCAGCAGCAGTCCGGTGATGTAACGCGCGGCAAAGCGTTCGCTGCCCGGCTTGGGGCGGGTGACGCCTACGCCCCAGATAAATGATTCGCTAACCCACTCCGTAAACTTGCCCATGGCAACCTCCCTAAATCAGCTGCGTACTTAGGATGTCGCTGCCCGGGCCCCGGAGTATGCAAATCTTGCTGCAATGAGGAGGCGTACTCTTAAAACATGAGTTCGGCCGACCGCATTCTGGTGCTCCGCAACCGGGAACTCGTCCCGCYGTGCCCGGCGCCGATGTTGCTGGAGCCGGTGCAGGCGGCGGAGCAGCCGTGGTCGGGCGTGGTGCTGGAGCGTCACTCCCTAAAGCCGATGGAGATCCCCGAGCATGAGCACGGCGATCTGTTTCTTCACCTGCAGCTCAGCGGCGATTCGGACTTTGAGTGGTGGACAGAGGGGAAAAACCGCATCGAGACGACCGCGCCGGGATCGATGATCGTGCTGCCGGCGGGTACCCGTGACCGGCTGCGCTGGACTGGCCCCTCGGAGCGTCTGCTGCTCTCGCTGCGGTCAAGTGAGATCGCCAGGCTGGCAGAGGAGACGATCGGCTCGCCGGAGGTGAACTTCTCACCCCAATGGTCGGCGACCGACAGCGGCCTGCGCCACCTGCTGATGGAGATGGGCAGACAGGTGCAGGACGGCTGGCCGCTGGGAAGTCTGTACGCAAATCTGCTGTCGCTGGACCTGCAGCATCACCTGCTGCGGAAATATGCGGGGGGAGGTTACAAGTCCCCGGTGATCAAGGGCGGGTTGCCACGGCCGCAGTTGCGGCGCGCGATGGAATTCATGAACGAGCACCTCACCACGGAACTGCATCTGGACGAGATCGCGGAAGAGCTGGAGATCAGCCCCTTCCACTTTGCGCGTGGTTTTCGCAGCAGTACCGGACAGACTCCGCATCAGTATCTGCTGGACCGGAGAATGGATGAGGCGAAGGTGTTGTTGAAGCTCTCCAGGGAACCCGTCGGCGAGATTGCAATCCGTTGCGGCTTCAACTCGCCGGTGAATTTCACGAGAGCGTTCCGCGAGCGGGTTGGATGTACACCGACAGAATGGCGGCTAGGTGCGTAAAGTAGACGGCCGACATTATGTCGGCCGTCTACGCAGTCATTGGCATGAACCGGTGGGAGCAGCGGGCTTCAGCCCGCTGGTAAAGGATCAAAAAGTAAATGGGCTTTTAGCCCTGGGCTTTTCTTCTGCCCGACAGAGAAGACCCAGGGCTTAAAGCCCAATCTTTATGTGACTGCTAAACCGTGAGCTGAAGCCTACGGCTCCCACCCATTGGAAAAACCAACTACTCTTTCTCACCCGAGTTGAGCTGCGGCATCTCCGTGCCCTGGCTCAGCTTGATCAGGCCTGACTTGGCGTAGCTCAGCAGCTTCTCGCGCGTGTCGATGATGTCGAGGTTGCGCATGGTGAGCTGGCCGATACGGTCACGAGGCGAGAAGGTGCTTTCGCCCTTCTCCATGGTCAGGCGCTCGGGCTTGAAGGTCAGGTTGGGCGAGTCGGTGTTCAGGATCGAGTAGTCATTGCCGCGGCGCAACTCCAGCGTGACCTCACCGGTGATCGGCTTGGCGACCCAGCGTGTTGCGGCCTCGCGCAGCATGATGGCCTGCGAGTCGAACCAGCGGCCCTGGTAGAGCAGGCGGCCCAGCTTGCGGCCGTTGTCGCGGTACTGCTCGATGGTGTCTTCGTTGTGGATGCCGGTGATCAGGCGCTCATAGGCGGCGAAGATCAGCGCCATGCCCGGAGCCTCGTAGATGCCGCGGCTCTTGGCCTCGATGATGCGGTTCTCGATCTGGTCGCTCATGCCCAGGCCATGGCGTCCGCCGACGCGGTTGGCCTCGAGCATCAGTTCGACGAGGTCGGTGTATTCGACGCCGTTCAGTGCGACCGGGAAGCCCTCTTCAAAGCGGATGGTTACCTCTTCGGCCTTGACCGCAACATCGTCACGCCAGAAGGCAACGCCCATGATTGGCTGCACGATGCGGAAAGAGGAGCTCAGCAGCTCCAGGTCCTTGGCCTCGTGCGTCGCGCCCAGAATGTTGGAGTCGGTCGAGTAAGCCTTCTCCGCCGACATCTTGTAGGCGAAGCCCGAACGCTGCATGAACTCCGACATCTCGGCGCGTCCGCCCAGTTCGTCGATAAAGGTGGAGTCGAGCCACGGCTTATAGACCTTCAGGTCAGGGTTGACCAGCAGGCCGTAGCGGTAGAAGCGCTCAATGTCGTTGCCCTTGAAGGTCGACCCGTCGCCCCAGATGTTGACGCCGTCTTCCTTCATCGCGGTCACCAGCATGGTGCCGGTCACGGCACGGCCGATGGGCGTGGTGTTGAAGTAGGTCACACYGGCGGTGGTGATGTGGAAGGCGCCGGACTGCAGAGCGGCAATGCCCTCGCGGACAAGCTGCGCGCGGCAGTCGATCAGAACAGCCTTCTCCGCGCCGTACTCCAGCGCCTTGCGGGGAATGGCGTCATAGTCGGCCTCATCAGGCTGGCCGAGATTGGCCGTATACGCGTACGGAATCGCACCCTTCTGTTTCATCCAGTGCAGGGCGGCGGAGGTGTCCAGGCCGCCGGAGAAGGCGATTCCGACCTTCTGGCCGGTAGGTAGGTGTTCCAGGATGACCGACATTCAAACCTCAAGGTCCTAGCGAGAGTGCTGGACGTTTTTCTTTATTTTACGTGGTGGATGTGAGGAGTCGGATTGGGCTCTACTTCGCCGGCCGGGAATTCACAATATGTTTCATCAGGTCGCGCAGGGCCGGGTCTTTTTCCGTATCCATGGCCTGCTCCAGTGCCTTCTCCGCCTCGGCGGAGCGGTCGCGGCTGAGCCACTCGATCGCGGCAATACGCCGCCCGAACTCCTGCCCGGCCAGGAAGCCGATAGACTGCTTGCGCAGGCGCGCCACCGTATCCTCATCGAGCTTCGATTGCAGCGAGGCCAGCGCCGTGAGAGCGTTGGCGGCATCGTCCGGGTTGGGAGAACTCTTCGTCACCCACGCTTCCAGAGTGGGAGCGCAGGCGCGGGCGGCCTGAGCAGTGTCCAGCGTGGTGAGCGCATTGGCGACGGCGAGGTTAACCTGGGCGCCCAACGCAGGGTCCTGGCAGAGCGAGACGACATACGACTCTCCCGACCGCGGGGCCAGCCTAAATAGGGAGCCCATCAGGCTGAGGGTGACGCCAGAGTCAGTCTCTTTCTGCAGTGCAGATTTCAGCGCCGGTGTCGCGCTGCGCACGTTGTCCGTGCCCAGTCGCATCGCGGCAAGACGCCGCACCTCGGGGTCAGGGTGCGAGAGCGCCTTCATCAGCGAGTCAGGATCGACGCCGACACCGCGCTCCTGCAGAGCTTCGCGGGAGGACTTGGGAGCGCGATGTTCTGATGTTGTGGCCGCCGGAGCTTGCGGCGATGCAGTCTGTGCCTGCGCCGTGGCCGTGAACGCCACAAAGATGCCAAACCACCGCAGCCAGCTCGATCCCCACCTTGGCCAGCTCGATTCCACAGATCGGTACATCTCGATACAACTCCTCTTAAGAGTCTAGATCGAGGCTGGCGGCGAGGATTGGCGTTCCGAGACCGGGATGGAAGTCGGGCGATTGCCTATCTATAGATAGAAGATTTCCGACGTTTGCCTATTTCTAGATAGACAAACATCAGCACGGACCAGATGCTTACGGAAGGCAAGTTCTTTGTTTTCTGAATGCTAGCGGAGGGCGACCGAAGTCATACGTCGAACTGCCGCAGGTGATGATCGATGTGGATGTACTGAAAGGCAGCCCATTCCTCCGGCGTCAGTTTGCCAAAGAAAAAGTGGGGGTGCCTGGTGCATCCGGCGGGACCGCCTGCCTGGAAGCACTCGAGCCGATCGATCAGTTTCTGGCGCTCCATTGTCAGATCGCGGTCATCCGTCACCACTGCGCTGGGATGTCCGGGAGCGTTGTGACCCATCGGTCTTCCGCGAAGCATGGAGTTGATCGCGGTCCGGCCTAAGATGCGGCCCAGCAGTGCTCGCGGTGGTGTCAGTTCTCCTGCAGCCATACTCAGGGCGATCCCGCAATGCGCCAGCGCCTGGGCGGCATTCATGCTGCCCCATTGCGGCCGGCTCTCCGGCGTCAGCTCCGCCATGCGCTGTTTCACCTCAGCAATGGTGGCTGCCTCAAACAAGTTCTTCATGCACGTTCTCCTCATTGCGATGCCGCGCCCCACTCTGGGAAATGGAGCGCGGCACACATTAGAGCGTTTTCCCTGTCGCTGGGTATCCCGGAAGGGGCGTGCAGCGGCGTTTTCATTACGGAAAACGCCATAGGATGTGGAAGCTCTGCATCACACCCACAGGGAAAATGCTCTATTGTTGGTGAACCACACAGCCGCAGGTTGGCTGATGGTATCGGCCATTGGCTTCGACGGTGCCGCCCTTGCCGTACATATTGTGTGGACGAACCCAGTCCGTAAGGCTGCGGAAGGGGCCATTCTCTTCGCGTCCCTTGGGTGTGGCTTCGATGATCCGATAGGCGCCGAGGAACTCTTCGCCACCGCGGCCGAAGGTCGCGTAGGTCAGATAGATCTCACCTTTGTCGTTCTTATAGAAGACGCTGTCGCCGGAGAGGTCTTCAACACCGGCAGCCCATCCGGGTGCCTGTTGGAAGTTGTAGAGAGCCTCGCCCTTGGCAATCTGTTCCGGCGTGAACGAGACATTGAAGTCGTAGTTGAAGTCGGAGCCGAAGGACGAGACCCAAGGGAAGTGCCAGTCCATGCGCTTGCGGACAGCCTCGATCTCATCGATCGGCGCCCGCGCAACAGCGGCATAGGTGATGTCGTGGTTGCGCAGGTGTTCCAGAATGCCGGCGACGTGATCGACCTCGAAGGAGCAGCCGACGCATTGCGTCGTCGCGCCCGGGCCCATCATGAAGTGCTTAATGAAGAGCTGGCTGCGGCCGTCGAAAAGCTGGCTCAGCGTGACCTTGCCTTCGGGAGCATCGAAGACATACTCCTTCTCGATCTTGACCCAGGGCAATCCACGCCGCTCTTCGCTCAACGCGTCGCGCTGGCGGGTGAGGGCCTTCTCTTTGACGAGAAAGTTTCTGCGAGCCTCGATCCAGGCTTCGCGCGAGACGACATTCGGGTTCTCAATGGTAGGCAACGGCATGGTGCTATCTCCTCTGGTCCGCGCCGGGCGCGGGTGGTTGCGGGTTCTGCCTGCGGGATGCTTTTGCGATGAGCGCCGCAACTCCGCCACCGGCGGCGGTGCTGACGACGATCATTCCCAGGGTGGAAAAGCAGAAGGGGCACATGAGTGTTCTCCGTGGGCTTTCTAGAGAGGTGACACCCGGAGGAGAGAGCTTTCGACAGGCGAGAGGAAAAATCAGCGGAGTTTTTCGAGGAGGAAGCTCCGCACGGCCGGATCTTCCGAGAGACCGATGGCGCGTTCGAAGGCGTGGTGAGCGTCTTCGGTCTTCCCGAGCCGATGCAACAGATGCGCCCGCACCGCCCAGTAGGGCTGATACGAGGTGACGGTCTTCGGCTCAATGGCGTCGAGAAGCCCCAGCGCCGCTGTCGGGCCGGATGCTTCCGCAACGGCCGCCGCATGGCCCGTCCTGGTGCCGAGGGTGGGAGAGATGCGGAGCAGCTGTTCGTAGAAGAAGACGATGGCGGGCCACTCGGTGCGTCCACTGTGTGCACGTTCCGCGTGGACGGATTGGATAGCAGCCTCAAGCTGAAACCGGCCCGGGCGTAGTGCCTTGGCAGCAGCAGTCAGGTGTTGTTCTGCCTCTTCAAGATGAGCTTGAGACCATAGCCGCGGGTCCTGTTCCGAGAGCGGAACATAACGGCCGTCAGAATCTCTGCGCGCCTGGCGTCGTGCCTCGCAGTGGAGCATCAGCGCGAGCAGGCCGCGGGCCTCCGGCTCTTCGGGCATCAATGCAAGCAGCACGCGCGCAAGCCACAACGCCTCTTCTGCCAGATCTTTGCCGCGATGATCGATGCCCATCAGGTCGTCCCAGCCGATTCCGTAGGCAGCGTAGATACCTTCCAGCACTGTGTTCAGGCGTTCGGGAAGCTCGCGTTCCTCCGGCACCCGAAAGGGAATGCCGCCATAGTTGATCTTGGTCTTCGCACGCACCAGCCGCTGGCTCATGGTGGACGGCGAGATCAGAAAGGCCGGAGCGATGCGCGCGGCATCGAGACCGAGGACAGTCTGCAGCATCAGCGGCGTGTGCAGGGCGGGGTCGATAGCCGGATGCGCACAGACGAAGAGCAGCTTCAGCCGTTCGTCGGGAAACGGAGACGATCCATCTGGATCGAAGCGGCTTTCGTTCAACGTCAGCAGAGCAGATTCGTTGGCTGCGACGACCTTCTGATGACGTATGACGTTGAACAGCGAACGACGCGCCACGGTCAGCAGCCAGGCCTCCGGACTGTGCGGCACACCATCGCGCTGCCATGTGTTCAGCGCAGCAACCAGAGCCTCACTCAGCGCATCTTCCGCGCTGGCCAGGTCGCGTGTGTGCGCAGAGAGATAGGCGATCAGACGGCCATATGACTCGCGCGCCACGCGTTCGATGGTGCGATCGATCTCGTTGCGGCCGTCTGAACTCATGCAGTGATTCGCTGTTTGGATTCAGGCGAGAGCGGACGCACCTCGATCGCTCCGCCCGCTGCCGCAGGGCAACGTGCAGCCCAGTCCAATGCAGTATCGACAGAGGAGAGTTCCAGGATGATGAAACCGGCGAGCTGTTCTTTCGTGTCGGCGAAAGGGCCATCCTGTAACCGGCGATGACCATCCTGCAGACGCACCGTAGTTGCAGTCTCCGGAACTTCAAGCGGATCGCCGCCGACATAGATGCCCGCCTCAACCATGGCCGTGAAGTACGATCTCCAGGCGGCGATGTAGGGATCGTCCGGGCCGTTCCTGCGTTTGGAAAACTGCTCCGGCGTTTCGTAGATCATCAGGGCGAATTGCATCGCTGTCTCTCCTAAGGGATGCTTTCATCCCTTATACATATGACACGAGAGCTGACGCCGATTCGACATCTTGCGGGAACAAAGATGGATGCGACAGTGTCTAGAGCAGTGGCGCGGGTCGAGGTGACGAGCCGGTGATATGAAAACGATGTGGTCCAGAGCAGTCTTCGCATTCATTCTCGCCCCGATGTTGGGATCCCGGCCCGCACCCGCGCAGCAGATGGCTGGAGGAAGCTCATACCCTGAGGGTGATATTTTTGAGCGCTGAAGGCGCGTTCTATACCAGCCTGGGGCAACGCCCCAGGTTACGTGCCGCCCTAGACGTTAAAGGGCTGAAGGCCCGCTCTATATAAGAGTCTTCAATCCCACACGTATCGTTCATCGAACTCAATTCCGTACCTGGTAAGAAAGGCGCGGAATTCATCCTGAAACGATACTTTTCGATGATGCTCTGCCTGGGAATCGATGTAGGCCATCAAGGCGTCCCGGTCATCTAATCCAACGGAAAAGGCGGCGTATCCGCGCTGCCACGCAAATTTCTCGATCGATTGGTTCTTGAGCCATTTGGACGACGATGTCTTCAATAACTCGATCAACTCAGAGACGCTTGCTGTCCTCGACAAACGAATAGCCACGTGAACGTGATCGGCTACGCCACCGATCCGATAGCATTCGCACCCTGCGTTGCGGACGATGCTCGCCATGTAGGCATACAACGGTTCGCGGACCGTTCCCTTCAGAAATGGATATCGTTCTTTGGTACTAAACACCACATGAACCAGCAGCAACGAGAGAGATTGTGGCATTGCCGGATTATAGAGCGGGCCTTCAGCCCTTTAAACGCTTTTTGGCCTGAAAACCTGGGGCGTTGCCCCAGGCTGGTATAGAACGCGCCTTCAGCGCTTTTTTAAACCGGGTGGGTCTACATGGGCCTTCCGATTGGGGTTAAGTGCCCATTGAACCTTCCGATCGCCCACTCCAATCCTCCACGCAACAACGGTCAGTGCAAGAAAGACACCGATCACCAGAAGGTTGGGATAGAAGACCATTCCATGAAAGCGTGGCTCGTGGCCCGGGATTCCTGCCCAATAAGAAGAGCCAGGCAATAGATAGGGAATAAAGAAAAAGGGCGTCCAGTAGGAAGCTGAGAGCGCGGCTGCCGCGGTAATGGCCACCTTCGGTTCGGAGGATTCGCGCCACAGCAGCCACACGCCGGTAATGGCGACTCCGGCGAAGAAGAAGAGCAGAACCGCGCCGTGAAACTTTGCGTGAGGATGCCACAGCGGATTGAGCAGATGGTTTTTGCTCCAGTCCAGAGCGAAGGACATGGCGCTGCCGAAGACCAGCAGAAAGGTGAGAAGAACTTTGCTGAAGAGCGTGCCGTTCATGGTCAACTCCATTTTGGTGAGTGAGTGCTCACTATGTAAGTTGTACTATACTCCTGTGCAAGGGGAGTATTTCTTTTCCCCGCCAAAGATGGTGCATGCAGCGTAAGACAGAACGAGAGCCAAAGAGAAACCGCAAGGCAGAGATCGTGGAAGCCGCCGATCGCCTGCTCCGCGAGCGCGGTCTCAGCGGGGTGACGACGCGGGCGATTGCGGAGGCCGTGCCATGCTCGGAAGGCGCAATCTACGTGCATTTCTCCGGGCGAGTCGAGCTTCTGCTCGCCGTACTGGAGCAGAGCCTGCCGGAGATGCTGGTACCCCTGCATGCCCTGGAAGAAAACATCGGGAAGCAGACGCCCGAGCGGAATCTGCTGACGGCACTGCAAGGCTTACAACGTTTCCACGATCGAGTCGGGCCCATGCTGTCATCTCTGTTTGCCGAACCCCCACTTCTGGAGAGCTTTCATAAGTCCCTCGACGRCCGTGCGAAAGGACCGCGTGGAGGTATCTCGCGAATCGCACGCTACATCGAGGGAGAGCAGAAACTCGGCCGGATCCCGGAAGACCGGAACGCCGAGATGATCGCGTCGGTCCTGATGTCAGCTTCGTTCTTTCGTAGCTTCAGTACGGCACTTACCGGGCAGACGATTCCAGGGTTAAATCATCGTGACCTGGTGAAGAGTTTGTTGGGATAGGAGCTCGAGAATTGGTAGCCCTGACGCGATTGATGAGGGTGCCTCGGAGTTCAGCCCTTTAATACTCTTCTGCAATGAGACCTGGGGCGTTGCCCCAGGCCGGTATAGAACGCGCCTTCAGCCCTCTAAATCGATGGGCCTGGTCTTCATGGGCTTTCCGACTGGCGCCGATATCTCCCTGAACGCCGGGGATGAGGACGCGTATCTCTGTGTGAAGTTTATTCTTCGTGAGTGAGAGGCTTTCCGGAGGGGCCGACCTGAACCTCGCTGTGGCGTCCATTTTTCTCGACGGCCGCTTCATAGGCGACAAGCGTGCCTTGTTTCGTGAGTGATTCCACCTTTACGATGCGTGCTCCTTTAGCCCTGGCAAGAAGGCCGGTGCGTACATCGCCGCTGAGCGATTCAAGGACGACCTCTTCCTCAACCTCGGTGAGTGTGCCGTCCGGTGCAATCTGCAGGTCGCGGGTATGTCCGTTGACGACGGTTTCAACCTCATAGAAGAGCTTGCCGTGTTCGCGTTCCGTGGCGTAGCCCTTGATGATGGCTCCGCTGGTCTCGCGGTCGATAGTGGCAAGAACGGCTGCGGGAAGCTGATCTTTGGTGATCTTCTTCTCCTGCGCGGCGGCGGTGATGGTTGTCGTGAGGGTAGCTGCGGCTAAGAGCGTCAGAAGACAGTTCCGGTGCATACAACACCTCCGGCAACATAGTCCCAACTCTTACTTAAGCGCCGATGAAGGAGCCTGACGGCTTACTCCAATCCTCCGGGCAACAACGGTCAGCGCAAGAAAGAC
>NZ_JBFRCY010000040.1:0-12373 GCF_052113305.1 Terriglobus sp. YAF25 | reverse complement strand
GCGCTGCGGAGCTTCGAGTCACAGAGCGGCAGCAAAGTGACCCTGAAGGTTCCCGCCGAGACGGTGGCCGGCTTCCGCACCAAGGGCATTAGCGGCATGATGTCCGCCGAGCAGGCTCTGCGTGCGTTACTGGGAGAGACCGGCCTGGGCGTGAAGGTGGTGGGCGACTCCACCTTTGAGATCGGCGTGCAGAATTCCGAGCAGGTGGATGTAACCACGCAGTCGACGACCGTCGCGCTGACGCAGTTCACTCAGCCATTGCTGGATACCGCGCAAACCGTCAACGTGATTCCGCAGTACATCATGCAGGAGCAGCAGGTCACCACGTTGCGTGACACGCTGCGTAACTCGCCGGGTATCTCGATCGCAGCCGGAGAGGCTGGAGCACAGGGCGACAACCTGACGATCCGCGGCTTCTCCGCGCGTAACGACATGTTCCTCGACGGCATTCGCGACTTCGGGAGCTACTACCGCGATGCCTTCGACTACGATCAGGTGGCGGTGCTGCAGGGACCGGCAAGCGTGCAGTTCGGCCGTGGATCGACCGGTGGCGTCATCAACCAGGAGACAAAGCAGCCGCAGGCGGATCAGTTTGCCCGTGGATCACTACAGCTCGGTACGAACCTCATGCGCCGTGTTGCGGGCGATATCAATGTGCCTTTGAATGACACCCTTAACGGCGCGGCCTTCCGTATGAATGTGGTTGGAACGCAGAGCAAGGTCGCGCAGCGCGATTATGCGGAGACACGTCGTTTCGGCATTGCTCCATCGCTTATCTTCGGTCTGAATTCGCCGACGCGCTTCAGCCTTAATTATCTGCACGAAGCCGAAAACTCCACTCCGGATTACGGCCTGCCTTACTTCGGACCGCGTGTGGCGCAGGTGAATCGCAAGAACTACTACGGCTTCGCCAATGACAACTTCCTGCGGACGAATCCCGATGTCGTCACTGCGAAGGTGGAACATGACATCGGCACGCGGGCAACGCTGCGCAACATTACCCGCTGGGGCAACTACCCACGCAATGTGGTGATCACCGAGCCTCAGATCCTGACGGCGGGAACGCTGACTGCGATCAAAGACTCCACAGGGAAGATTACCGGGTATAACGCAACCTGCGCTCCGATTTCCATGGCGGGCGGACGACAAGCCGACTTATCGTGCTGCTGTGGTGGCGAAGCCCCGTCCGAACGGCAGCGTGTATTTCGATTGGGGTACAAGCTTCAATCCTTCCGCAGAAAGCCTGAGCCTCAGCGCCAATAACGCAACGCAGGCGCCGCAGGAGAATGAGACCTACGAAGCCGGTGCGAAGTGGGCCTTCATGCGCGATCGCCTCAACGTCAACGGAGCTTACTTCCGCACGACGAAGTCGAATGTATATGAGACAGATCCGTTCGACACCACCCAGGTGCGTAATGTCGGAAACCAGCGTATCCAGGGTGTGCAGTTCGGCGTGCTGGGACATCTGCCACAGCATTTCGACATCCTCGCGGGTTATGCCTACCTGTCCGGACGTGTCACAGCTACGGCACTGAATGCGTCACCGTTTGCAACCCAGGCCGCGGCGATTGCCGCGCAGGGAGATGCAGCGAGTCTCGCGTTGTCGCGTTCGGCGCCTTTCTATATCAATCCGGTAGGTATGCCATTCGCCAACGTCCCGAAGAACACCGGCAACCTGTGGGTGACGCACGATATCGGATGGGGCTTCGTCGGCGGCTTTGGCACCAACTACACAGCAGCACGCCGCGCCAGCACTGGCGCCCTGATTGCGGTCTATGACACGACCGCGGCCACCAACGTGAATAACGTTCGTCTGGATTACAAAGGCATTCCTGATTACTGGATCTTCTCGGCGATGATACGCAAGCCGCTCAGCGATCGCCTCGATTTCCAGGCAAATCTCAACAACCTTGGCAACAAGTTCTATATCGATCAGCCCCATCCGAATCACCTGATTCCAGGAGAAGGCTTCAACGCGCAGTTTGGTTTCAACGCGCGCTTCTAACCCGGAGTGCAGGGCTCGCGGATGCCGGGTCCTGCGCTTATTCAGCAAGGAGTAACACAAACCGATGTTAGTTACGATTCCTGATGTTCTTACCCCGGAGCAGGTACGTCAGATGCGCTCCATTCTTGATGCCGCCGATTGGTCGGATGGAAAAGCAACCGCCGGCTATCAGGCCCAGACGGTAAAGGACAATCAGCAGCTCACGGAGACGCACCCCGTTGCACAGCAGCTAGGGGAGATCGTTCTCAACGCGTTGGGTTCCAATCCGCTGTTTCTTYCAGCAGCCCTGCCGCTGAGAGTCTTTCCACCGATGTTCAACCGGTATGCGGGCGGCGGTCATTTCGGCACGCATGTCGATACGGCTGTGCGTCCGATTGGAAATACGGGATTCCGTATTCGTACCGATCTCTCGTGCACGCTCTTTCTTACTGAGCCCTCAGAGTATGACGGAGGCGAGCTCAGAATCGAAGATGTGTATGGCGTGCAGAGCGTGAAGCTGCCTGCAGGCTCGATGATCCTGTATCCGTCGACGAGTCTGCATCATGTCACACCGGTGACTCGTGGAGCTCGTGTTAGCTCGTTCTTCTGGCTGCAGAGTATGGTGCGCCAGGATGGGCAACGTACGTTGCTCTTCGATCTCGATACCTCAATCCAGAGACTGGCTGTTGATCATCCTGAGCACCCTTCAACGGTGCAATTGACGGGCGTGTATCACAACCTGCTGCGGCAGTGGGCTGAGCTGTAGGAAGTGTTCAGGATGGGCGCGCCTGCCTTGCCTCGGAACATCGCAGGTGCGCCCCGAAGGGTCCGAAGCAAAACACACACGGTGCTTCGGGCAACACGCAGGTGGAGCTGGTCGCCCTCACGACCAGGCTCCATCTGCCGTGGCACGCCCTAGTTTGGCATCACAACCGTGTCGATGACGTGGATCACACCGTTCTTCTGAAAGACGTCTGCTGTGGTCACCGTGGCCATGCCTCCCTTTTCATCGGTCAGCATCACCTTGCCATTGTTCATCCATGCGGTCAGGGTTTCTCCTTGAACGGTCTTCATGGAATACTTCCCGCCGTTCTTCTTGATCCATGCGGTCAGTTCTTTCGCAGTGATCTTTCCAGGGACGACGTGATAGGTCAGGATCTTGACCAACATGTCTTTGTTCTCGGGCTTCACAAGATTTTCCACTGTGCCGGCAGGAAGTTTGGCGAAGGCATCATCTGTAGGAGCGAAGACAGTGAAGGGCCCAGCGCTGTTGAGTGTGTCGACCAGTCCCGCGGCTTTGACCGCGGCGACCAGCGTCTTGTGAATCGGAGAGTTGACCGCGTTCTCGACGATGGTCTTTGCGGGATACATCGCAGCTCCACCGACATCGGGATTCTTCATCTGCCCCTGCGTGGAGAGTGTGAGTCCGGCGAGCACCGTGGCAAAACAAGCTGTCAGAAATGTCTTCATGGGGTGTCCTTTCCTCGAACGGCCTTGATGGCGTGTTCATGCAAAGGACGAAGGAAGAGAACGTGCCAGATTGGTGTTGCCCCTCGGTTGGCTTGCGCGGGATGAAAGGCATATTTGCGCTCTGCACAATCCAGAACTGGTTGTCGTGCGTAAAGGTTTCTCTAGAAATGGCCGATAACCGGTGCATGAGGACGCGTGCGTATTTATCGTCTGTTCTCTCGCGTGGGTTTGACAGTCCGGTAGTCTTGCCTCGAAGCTGGAAGTCAGGCCTCCTCGCGCGTATGAACGGCACGCAGTCCCATCCTGTAGCAAAACACCATGACTCTGGTCTGCTGGCCATCGRCATCCTGAAGGTGTTGGAAGCGGCACTTTCCGTAGCCGTCGGTCTGGGCGTGCTTCATCTGCTCAATAAGGATCTCAATGACGAGCTCACAAACCTGGTGCGCTATCTCCACCTGAACGAAGATGGCCGGCTGGTCTCACTCGCCTTCGACAAGATCGACCTGATCGACAATCACCGCCTGAAACAGATTGGCGCTTCCGCTTTTGCTTACGGCGCGCTGAAGCTGGTAGAGGGCGTGGGCCTGGTGCGGGAGAAGGTTTGGGCAGAGTATCTGACAGTGATTGCCAGCCTGGTCTTTCTACCCTGGGAGATCTATGAGCTGGCACGTCACCCCAACATCTGGAGGCTGGGGATCCTCATAGCGAACCTGCTCATTGTGGCCTATTTGCTATGGACTCTGTCGCGGATGCGGCGGCGGAAACAGCAGGATTGACGCGGTTCCGGTCCACTTTCGCCTAATTTTCGCTTACCACGGATTTCCTCAGCCGCGCTACCCTTCCGCACCAATCTTCTAAACACTATGGGTAGGGGTATACCCTTTGGTTACCCCCACAGCGTGAGTTTTCCACAGCCCATTCTGGAACTGCCAATGTTTTCCGCAATTTAGGGACTTGTATTAGGGCAACTTATGGGAGATTCTGTGGGTCGAAGTGGTAAGAAGTGGAACAAAAGGGTTGAAGATTGCTCAGATGGCATGATTCTAACCCCGGAACGGATGCGAACAGCAAGATTCGCACCGTAACCAACTTGGGCTCCTGATTAGTTCTTGGGTTCTTGCTGGCAGTGAGGAACGATGTTTCGCGGAAATCATCCAGCGCGTGTTGACGAAAAGGGCAGGCTCAAGCTCCCTGCCGAGTTCATGCGCCGTTGCAAGGATGTGTATGGCGACCAGTTCTACATCACCAGCAAGGACGGCAAGCGGGCTGAGATTTATCCGCTGAAGGAGTGGGAAAAGATCGAGGAGAGGCTGGCGCAGATCCCCTCCATGAACCCCCACAAGAAGAAGTTTCTGGACGTAACGAACTATTACGGCCAGATGGCGCAGATGGACGAGCAGGGACGAGTTCTGATTCCGGCCATTCTGCGGCAGGCAGCAAGTGTGAAGGGCGAGGTGGTGGTTCTGGGATCGCAGACCTACCTGGAGCTGGTGAACCACGATGCCTTCAAGGCTGAGCTTGAGAGCCAGCCACTCACGATGGACGACCAGGCTGCACTGGCTGACCTGGGTCTGTAACGGTTTGAGCTCCCAAGGGAGCCACATGGGGGATGAATGATTGCATCGCTTCATGTGCCGGTTCTTTTTGAAGAGGTTTTGAACTTCCTGAATGTGCGGCGCGGCGGAAACTACGCTGACGCAACGCTTGGACTCGCCGGGCATACGAGCGGAATCGCTCGCCGCCTGGGGCCACATGGAACGCTGCATTGTTTCGACCGCGATCCGGACGCCATGAAGTTGGCGAAGGAGCGGCTGGAGCATCTGGCGGCAGAGCTGAAGGCGACGATGCCGAAGGTCGAGTTTCATGCACGGGCTTTCAGCGAGGCGGACCAGGTGGTTGCGCCTGGAACGCTCGATGGCATCCTGGCGGACTTTGGCGTAAGCAGTCTGCAGTTGGACACACCGCACAGAGGATTCAGTTTCAGGCACGACGGTCCGCTTGATATGCGGATGAACCCCAAGGTAGGGGTGAGTGCCGAACAGGTGGTAAATCAGATCGACGAAAACGAGCTCGCCGACCTGATTTACGAATTCGGAGAGGAAAGGAGTTCGCGGAGAATCGCCAGAGCCATTGTCAGGGCCCGGCCGATTACGACGACGGGGGAGTTAGCCCGAGTGGTAGCGGCCGCGGCCCCAGCAATGAAAGGCGAGAAGATTCATCCCGCGACCAAGACCTTTCAGGCGCTCCGGATTTACGTGAATGACGAGCTGGGGGAGATCCGGTCGCTGCTTGGAAGCGCGCCATCTCTTCTGAAGCCCGGTGGCCGGCTGGCGGTGATCAGTTTTCACTCGCTGGAGGACCGGTTAGTAAAAGACGACTTTCGCGAGCGATCGCGGACAGGCGAGTACGAGGTTTTGACGAAGAAGCCGGTAACGGCGACTGAGGACGAGATGGAACGCAATCCGCGGGCACGCAGCGCCAAGCTGCGGGTAGCGGAGAAGAAGTGAGAAGGGAGCACGGCAATGGCAAGCGTGGCGCAGACAATTGATGGAATGGGACGGCGGAAGTGCCGCACCGAGTCGCCGGCCGAGCGGAATCGCCGTGTCTATGAGACGCAGCGCGCGGCACGCCGCGGACCGACACCCGAGGTTCTCTTCCACAAGTACCTCGACAACTCGCGCATCGTGAAGGCCGATGATCCGGTCCGCAAGCGTGAGATGCGTACCTTCGGTTCTGCCTGTGCGGTGTTGTTCGTGCTGGTGATGGTGTACGTTTGGCAGCACTTCAGCGCGATTGAAGCGGGTTACCGGATCGAGGCTGCCAAGCAGCAGGTTCAGCAGATGCAGGAGCAGAATCGCCAGCTCCGTCTGCAGGAGGCCCAGTTGACCGATCCTGAGCGGATCCACACGATGGCCGCGCAGCTTGGCCTGTCAGCTCCGCTCCCTGGTCAGGTGGTTCGTCCGGATGGTGTGAACGATCCGAACGCTCCGGTCGTGGCGCAGGTTGCCACGCATTAATAGTTTGTCGTTCTGTTGTTTCTCTGGATGCTGAGGTTGAAGTAGATGCATACTGTGGCGCCCCCACGTCAGACGCTAACCGCACCGATCAAGCGTGTCCGGTTCGTCTACGTGGCGGCGTTCTTTCTTTTCTGGACAATAGTCATCTCGGGCCGTCTGGTCTGGCTGCAGATCATCCGCCATTCACACTATGTAGAGAAGGCGGCGAGTCAGCAGGAACGCAGTGTGACTGTGGCTCCGCGACGTGGTCTGCTGTATGACCGCAATCTGCGTGAGCTGGCAATGACTGTCTCCGTCGATTCGATCTACGCCGTCCCCAAGGAGCTGGGCAGCAACGCTGCCGATGCCGCCAGTCTGCTGGCGCATGTGGTGCACGACGATCCGGATGATCGCTTTACCTCCGAACAGAGCATCCTGGGGCGTTTTACTGCCTCGCACAACTTTGCTTGGGTCGCGCATCGTGTGACGCCCGAGATCGCGGAGCGGGTTAAGGACCTTAACCTCAAAGGGGTCTACTTCCAGAAGGAGTTCAAGCGTTTCTACCCGAACAACGATCTGGCCTCGCAGGTGCTGGGTTATGTCGGGGCCGAGGATGTCGGTCTGGGCGGTCTGGAGCGTGAGTTTGAGGAAGATATGCACGGCACACCGGGGAAGGTGCGCACCGCGCTCGATGCCCGCCGCAAGGTGCTGGGCAGCATTGAGCAGGAGCCGCTGCCGGGCGAAAACCTGGTGCTGAGCATCGACGCCAACATTCAGCACATCGCCGAGCGAGCCCTGGACGAACAGGTGGAGAAGACCAAGGCGCTGCATGGTGTTGTTGTCGTGCAGGATCCACGCTCAGGGCAGATTCTCGCACTTGCGGTGTCACCGCGCTTCAATCCGAATGAAACGCGGCATCTCGATCCGAAGGCGCTGTCGAACCTGGCAGTGAGCGATGTTTATGAGCCTGGCTCGACCTTCAAGCTGGTGACGTATGCCTCGGCGCTCGATGGCGCCAACGTAAAGCCGGAAGACCTGGTGGACTGCCAGGGCGGTGCGATTACGATCTTTGGCCGAACGATTCACGACGACATCTCCGATCGCGGCATGGGCGTGGTTACGGTGCAGCGTGCCCTGGAGAAATCCAGCGATGTCGCGGCAGTGAAGCTCGCCATGAAGCTCGGTAATGAGCGCTTCTACAAATACATGCGCGGCTTCGGTTTCGGCGATCGCTCCGGTATCGAGCTGCCGAGCGAGACCCGCGGCCTGCTGCGCCCGGTCCGGAAGTGGGATCCGGCATCGATCGGGTCGCTGGCCATCGGTCAGGAGGTCGGCGTAACGCCGATCCAGTTGGTGACGATGGTCTCCACGATTGCCAACGGCGGCATGTATCTGCCGCCGCACATCATTCTCTCCGAGACGGAGAAGATGAAGGGCGATGCTGAGCTAAAAGCAACCCCATTCCGTCCGCAGAACGAACTTCCGAAGAATCTGCCGGATGGGTCGCACCGCGTGATCACTGAACTGACCGCTGCGAAGATGCGCAGTATGATGCAGTCCATCGTGGTGAATGGAACTGGAACACTCGCGGCATTAAACGGATATTCCAGCGGTGGCAAGACGGGAACGGCGCAGAAGATCGATGCAGCAACGCACACCTATTCCAAGACCAAGCACGTTGCCAGCTTTGCCGGCATTGCTCCCGTGAGTACGCCGGCGATCGCGGTTGCGGTAGTGATCGATACGCCTACAGCGGGGCCTTCTTACTACGGTGGCTCGGTCTCCGCGCCGGTCTTCGCCGAAGTGGCGCAGCAGGTGCTGGAGTACCTGGGCATACCGCACGATCAGCCCTTCAACCCCAAGAAGCATGCTGACGAGATAAAGCTGGCAAAGGTCGAGCACGACGATCATCCCGAGGACAGTAATGCCGATCTGAATGCGATGTTTGCCGAGGCCAATGCGCTACCGGACGACGATCCGCTGAAAGGGACAGCCAACGCCGGTCCGGCCAAACCCGAGCCTGAGCCCGCGGCGTCACAGCCGGCGAAGAGGTCTGTGCTGAATCTGCTCCCGGAGAAGGTGCTGGCAGCCTTCCGTGCCAATGGAGGAGCGAACACCATGGCCGACGCGGCGGATAACAAGCCCCTGACCGCGCCAAAGGTTGCTCCGCTGGCACAGCGTAAGGAAGATGGCGGCGTGATTGTCGACGCGACAAAGCGGGTGGCGGTGCCGGCGTTCAATGGAGCCGCGCTACGCCAGGTCGTGCAGCAGGCGAACTCGGTAGGACTACGTGTACAGCCGGTCGGCAGCGGTCTGGCGAGGGAGCAGGTGCCGTCGGCAGGTACCATGGTTCCTGTGGGCACGCAGGTGGTTGTGCGCTTCCTGCGCTAGGCGTCCCTTTAAAGACTTTCATTTTCGCAGTCAAAGACCCATATTTCTCAGTCAAAGATCCTTATTTCTAAGTCTCTCTATATGCTTTTTTCCGAAGTAGTTGCAGGTATCGAGCTCGACGAGCAGACGCATGGCTCGTGCGAGATTACGGGTGTCGAATACGACTCGCGCCGTGTGCGTGAAGGTTCGCTGTTTGTGGCGATGCGAGGCGGCACAACCGACGGCAATAAGTTCATCCGCCAGGCCATGGATAAAGGCGCAGGTGGAGTTCTTACCGATTCAAGGGAGAGCTTCACCAATGCGCTGTCGCGTTGGCCACATCTCTGCATCGGATTGATGGAGCATGGACGTCGCGCTCTGGCAACGGCAAGCGCCAACTTCTTCGGGCATCCCGAGCAGAAGTTGAAGCTTACGGCCGTTACCGGAACGAACGGAAAGACGACGACCACCTTCCTGGTAGAGGCGATGCTGCAGGCTACGGCGCGCAAGAGCATTCTTGTCGGCACGATCGAAGTGCACCTGGCAGGCGAGGTACGTGAGTCTCCTCATACCACTCCCGAAGCGCGCGATCTGTTGGCGCTGTTTGCCGAGGGCATCCAAGCGGGAGCGAGCGAGACGGTGATGGAGATGAGCTCCCACGCGCTCGATCAGGAGCGCGTGTGGGGCATGCCGGTGGATGTGGCCATCTTTACCAACTTGACGCAGGACCATCTGGACTATCACGGCACGATGGAGAAGTACTTCGCCGCCAAGCAACGCCTGTTTGCGGGCGTGGGGTCGCCGCCTCCGCGGGTTGCCGTTATTAACGCAGAGGACGAGTACGGTCATCGCCTGGAGAAGTTTGCGCTACGTGAAGGGACGGTCGTGGCCACCTACGGCATGACGAAGGGCGAGTGGCGTGCAGAAGAGGTTATATTGCGCGCCGGCGAGACGCGCTTTGTGCTGAAGTCGCCTGCGGGAGAGATTCTGTTGCGGACGAGTCTGACCGGACGTGTGAATGTCTTGAATACGCTGGCGGCGTCGGCTGCGGCGTATGCACGCGGTGTTTCGCTGGAACAGATTGCCGCGGGCGTCGCGGAGCTTCCGTTCGTTCCAGGCCGCTTCCAGACAGTCCCGAACGATCGAGACATCACGGTGGCAGTGGACTATGCACACACCGACGATGCGCTGTTGAACCTGATCAGGCTGGCTCGGGAACTCGCGGGGAAAGAGCATCGCGTGATCACACTCTTCGGCTGCGGCGGTGATCGCGATCGTACGAAACGGCCGAAGATGGGGCGTGCCGCAGGCCGGGGAAGCGACCTGGTGGTGTTGACCAGTGATAATCCACGTTCGGAAGATCCCGGCATCATCATCGAGCAGGCGCTGCGTGGTGTGGAGGAGACAGGAACGGACTGCATCGTCGAGGCTGACCGCGAGCAGGCCATTCGCCGGGCACTGGCGGCAGCGAAGCCGGGTGACATTGTGCTGCTGGCAGGCAAAGGACACGAGAAGACCCAGGTACTGGCCGACCGCACGATTCCGTTCGATGACGCCGAGGTGGCCGTACGCGTCTTGAAGGAGATGGCATGAAGCTGACGCTCGGCCAGATTGCGGATTGGATTCATGCCGAAGGCGACTTCGATGACGATGCCGTGGCCTATGGCTACTCGATCGACTCGCGCACCATCGCCGCCGGTGATCTATTTTTTGCGGTCAAGGGGGAACGGCTGGATGGTCACGACTTCGTAGAGACGGCGTTGAAGGATGGCGCTGTAGCTGCCGTGGTGAGCATGCACTGGATCGTTCCCGCGACCGTCGATGAAGGTAAGCTGCTTCGCGTGCCCGAAGGCGAGGACTGTGTGTTGGCGGCGATGCAGAAGCTCGCAACCGCTGTGCGGAGGCACTGGGGCAAACGTGTGATCGGCATTACCGGGTCAGCAGGCAAGACCACAACCAAGGAAGCTGTGGCTGCCGTTCTGGGAGCGAAGTTCACGGTATTGAAGTCTGCCGGCAATCTRAACAACAACTTCGGTGTGCCGCTGCAGGTGTTGCGCCTGGAGCCGGAGCATGAGATTGCCGTCCTTGAGATGGGCATGAATCATGCCGGTGAGATCACCCTGCTGGCGAAGATCGCTGAGCCCGACTGGGCCGTGGTGTCGAATGTCGCTCCGGTGCACCTGGAATACTTCCCGGATGGAATCGCCGGCATTGCCCGCGCCAAGTACGAGCTGGTGGAGGCCTTGCCCACCGATGGCATCGCTATTCTGAACGCCGACGACGAGTACGTCAGCACCTTCGGTAAAGGAATGGGCAGTCGCGCTGTCTTTTATGGCCTGGGCGAAACAGCGACGGTACGGGCAGAGAATGTACACGAAGCCGGTGCGGAGGGCATGACTTTCACGTTGGTCGCCGGGGGAGAGCGTGCTGAGGCAAAGCTGGCGCTTTTGGGACGCCACAATGTCTACAACGCACTTGCCGGCATCGCCGCCGGACTGCAGTGCGGCATGAGCTTGGCGGAATGCGTGGAAGGGCTAGGCGAGCTGCAGCCTTCGGACAAGCGCGGCGAGGTTTTGCACTGGCGTGGAGCGACATTGATCAACGACTGCTACAACTCCAACCCGCGGGCTCTGGACGCGATGGTGGAAGCGCTGCTGGCGGTAAAGGCGGGGCGGCATATCGTGATCGCCGGCGAGATGCTGGAGTTGGGCCCGGAAGGGCCGGCTCTGCATGAGGCCAGTGGACGGACGATGGCGCAGCTCGGGATCCGGCATGTGATTGGAGTGCGTGGTCTGGCAGAGCACCTGGTTGCCGGGGCAAGGGCAGAGAGTGCCGACGCGATCTTTGTGGCTACGCCGGAGGAGGCAGGCCAGTGGCTGCAGGCCAATCTGCGAGCCGGTGACGCTGTGCTGTTGAAGGCATCACGCGGGGTACGTCTGGAACGTGCATTGGCGGGGATACACTAGAGCAATTCTCCTAATACTGTGGTGTTGGAGAAATCTGCGAATGCCGTTTTCTTCGAAGGAAAACGGCGCAAACTGCAAACGCTTCGCTCTACACCTTTAGGAGAACTGCTCTAGGCGCACATGCTTTACTGGCTGCTCTATCAGAAGTTATTTCCATATTTCCGGCTGTTCCGGATCTTCCGTTATCTTACGTTCCGGACCGTCTTTGCCTCCCTGACCGCTCTATTGATCGGGCTGATTATCGGCCCCTATGTGATTGAGCGGCTGCGCGAGTTCCAGATCGGCCAGTACATCCGCGAAGAGGGGCCGCAGAGTCACCAGAAGAAGAAGGGCACGCCGACGATGGGAGGCGTGTTGATCTGCATCTCCATTCTGGTGCCGACACTGCTGTGGAGCGATCTGTCGAATCCGCTGGTCTGGATTACCATTCTTTCGACGTTTTTTTTTGCGGCGATCGGATTTGCGGACGACTACATCAAGGTCGTCCATAAGCGGAACCTTGGCCTGACCTCGAAGCAGAAGTTTGCGCTGCAGTTGCTGGTCAGCCTGGGAGTCGCACTGGCGCTGTGTGTGCTGCAGCATAAGGG
>NZ_JBFRCY010000039.1:0-14154 GCF_052113305.1 Terriglobus sp. YAF25 | reverse complement strand
GACCACTCCTTTGCCGGCAGCAAAGCATCCACCAGCATTGCACCCTGCAGGCAGTGGAGTGCGCGTATAGGTGGTCCCTACAAGGTGTGTGCTATAGGGGTCGTAAACGACATCCGTGTTCTCGGTAAGGATTCCTTGCCGCATGAGCACTGTAGGAACCGTGAGTACCCATCGTGCATATGCGATTTTGCGAATCCCTTCATATCCAAAGGTAAAAAACGTCGCCGGATCTCCATGGTGAATTCCAGGGATCATCACAGGTCCGCTGACAAAACCTCCGAACTGATTGAAACGAAGCGGCGGCCTGAAGTCGTTGCGACCGACGAAGGGAACTGTGCCTGACCTCTTCTGAAAAAAATCGGCCGCATTCATCTGGTCATTCCGAAAGAACTCATAGATGTCGCCGTGAAACTTATTCCCACCCTGCTTACTTACGATATTCAGAAATCCGCCGCTGGAGCGGCCGAACTGAGCACCTGGACTAGAAGTAATCACCTTGAACTGATTGACGGTTTCCGCGGTCACGGTAACGGCCGGCTGTCCCTGGCAGCAGACCGTAATCGGAATGCCATCCAGATAAATCTCATTGGACCCGCCAATACCTCCATTCGCTTGAAAATTGTTCGTGGCTGCCGCGACAAGGGCGCCTCGTGCACTGCTCACACCAGCACCGAAGCTGCCTCCTGGAGTGATGGCGTTGCTCTTGCCGTGAATGGTCAGATTCGAATCAACCCGAACTACCGTAACGTTCGCATTAGGGACAAGAGCTCCGGTGCTGTCTGTAAGCCTGCCACTGATGCTACCCGTGGCGACCTGAGCATGAAGCGTTCGGATGGATGACACCATGCAGACAAGGGAGAGAACCACGCCGAAAAAGCGTAGAGAAAATCTGTTCATCATTGCCTCTCAAATAGTGCAGATTCCGGAATCCATCAGCGCTCTTTTGAACTCAGAAAAAATCGGGATTCCGGTACAGCATGACAGTCTGGTCGGCTCGAATTACGTCCGTCTAGTAACCGGTCGTTACTGTTACAAGTAACGAAATCATCATGGCTTGTCCGGTCTCGATTCTGAGCTCAAAGGCGGACAAAATCGATCCGGATCTGACGCTTCAAACCATGGGCCAACAAAGCCGGGCGAGGCACAGCGAGAATCCTCTGAACGGAAAAGATGCCTGAGATGGGCGTTAGCAAGTCAAGTTGGATGAGGGAACACGGCGCCGGGTCGCTACATTTAAGCCGCCTGAACGGCTGCAGAGGTAAGCCTTAGGCGTATTCACCTATGGTAAAAGCCTCGCATTGTTTCCCCCACCGTCGCCCCCCAACCAAGACGTCTATAGTCCAATAAAACACCAGGTAACAAAAGGTTACATCCGCCTCTTGAACCGGAGGGACGGCGGCACCGTGATACACCCAGTAGCCGCCGCTGGCCGCAGTACATTGCTCATCGCGCAGTAGCTCACGTTTCCTCCGTCGAGGCGGAAGACTTTGGCTGCGCATCAAAGCTGCCTCCCTGCAGCAGTTCAACGATCTGTTTGATCCGTTGCGCGGTCGCTGTAAGTTGCTTCCGGTTTCACTGGATCAGTACAAACTGCGGTGTGTCTCCGAGACTGACGGATATGGAAGTCGCCGTCGTGGTCGAGGTGGCTGCCGTACCCACTGTCGCATCGAAAATGGACATGGAGCTTGGCGCTACACTCGGACTTAGAGTGACGGTCGCGGGTGTCACAGTAATTTCATTTCCGTTGTTGTCCCAAATAGGGTCGTCCCGCCACAAGGCAACGATGAATGCTCCATCGCTGCGCTCAAAGACAAGGCTCTTGCCCAACGCCGGCATTCCTGAGAGAGTGAACACTTTTGTCCCTGACAACGTGCCCGGGGAACCGTTTGGATCGGCCAGAATTGTCGCCAGGTTATGAAGGGCAGTGGCTGATTGCTTTGGGGAAACATTCGTGCCATCAAAGTGGAAGAGACCAAAGGTATCTTCGCTGTTTGTAGCGCTCCAAGACGAGTACGTTCCGCTGCCGACCTCTTTCGTGACCGTGATGGCGGTGTCGCCCGTGCAGCTGTTATAGCTGTACACCGTACCCCACATGTAGTTCGAGCCATCGTGGGAGATAGCGATGGTGGTGCCAGGGGCCATGTTCGGTAGTCCTGTTGCCAGTTGGATGGGACCGAATACACTGCCTACCGACGCCATGCTGGCGGTTGTACTGCTGGGCATCGGCACATGTTCATCCAGGAGTTCATACAGATAACTCCGCGTTACACCTTGCAGAGAGGCGTCCAATAAAAAGGACAGGGTGAGCTTCGCCTGGGCTGCTTCTGTTGTGCCTCTCACCCCAGGAGCAGTCCACCAGCCGGCCTCCGTGATTACCGCTGGGTGATTTGGCGCGATGGGCATACTCTCCGAAAGAATGGTCTGCATCGTATTGAAGGTCGACTCTCCTGAGGTGCCGTAGAAAGCCGGGTACACATGCGAAGAAATCTGATTCGTGTAGGAGGAGATGTCACCGACTCCCGACGCATCCAGCGGATTCCCGAGCGCCATGCTGTTGACGATGATGTTCTGCGTGTTGCTAGCGGACTGCATATCCGCCCAAAGATCTTGCTGTCCTGATACCGAGGCAGCGATGCCGGTGTGACCGCCATACGTCTGCGAGAAGTTTTCAGGTTCGTTGAAACCCTCAACAGCTTCCACAATGCTTGAGTTACTTGAGATATAGCCGTAGTCAGCCGCCAGATCAGCATTCACGAACACGTCGTAAGTGGCGCCATTGTTGGCGCTGATCTGCTGCAGCTTTCCGACGTCGATCGAGGCATGCATAACGTCGCGAATATGCCGAAGGCTCGGGCCTCCACCGCTTGCGCCTGGTGCAGAGCTTACAGCTTGCGATGCTCCTGCGGCGAGAGGCCCCCAACCACTCGCCCATGTGCGCCCTGTACCATCCACCAGGAAAGACACTGCGATGGCCGTGCTAGACGGCGTCGCAACAGATCCGCGGTTCTTAATGACTGCAGTGAACAGGCCTGTGGATGTGTCATAGGATAAAGACGTCACGATCACGTCAGGTAATGGAGTGGATGCTGCATTCACGGTAACGCTCTGTGTAAAGTTGTTATTCGTCGTATTGGATTCGGCGAAAAGATTAGCCGGATTGACGTCTGCAAGGATTGAATGCGTGCCGACGGAAATAGTGTATGGGCCGCCCTTCGACGCCGTATTCAAGAGGAGCGAGGTGCATGCTGGTATAGGGCCAACAACGCCCGCCCACGTCTCATAAGTTCCGTCTACCGAATAATTAATATTGACGTCGGTACCGCTGGGCGTTGGGGCCGTACCGTTATTCGTGATCGTGCTGCTGAAGTTCCCGGTGAAACTGTTGTAGGAAACGGTTTTGATCACCATGTCCGGTGCGAGGGTGACGGATTGCGCCAACGTGTTGTTTGTCGTGTCCGTCTCTGGGAAAGCCGCGGAAGCATTGACATCGGCGCTGACCGTATGTGTACCCGCGGGAATGCTGTAGGGACCGCCGCCACTGGAACCGGCTATCGAGCTAACAGTTGCGCTCGCTCCCGCCGCAAGAGGATTTGTGGCGCTGGCCCACGTCTGCGAGGTCCCATCCACCAGGAACGAAACCTGAATCGTTCCAGTGGACGGAGTAGCCAACGCACCCTGATTCTTGATGGTTGCGCCGAAGATTCCGGTTGAGCCGTTATAGGTGACCGCAGTGACCACCAAGTCAGGACCAGCAGTGAACGAAAAGCTATTGTTGGAAGTATCAGACTCGGTGATACTGGCGGCGCGGTTGACTATAGCTGTAACTGTGTGGGTGCTGCCACCTGGGATGTTGTAGGGTCCACCGCCGCTGGAGCCAGCGGCTGAGCTTACCGTCTGCGTGGCTCCAGCAGCGAGCGGCCCCCATCCTCCGGCCCAGGTCCGGCCCGTTCCGTCTACCAGGAACGAGACTGGAATTGCCGTAGCCGACGGCGTCGCCGCCGTGCCTTGATTCTTGATGACGGCGCTGTAAAGGCCGGTGGAAGGATCATAAGAGGCCGACGTGAGAACCAGGTCGGGGAGGCTTTGGCATATCGCCTGTGACGGACCCACTAGGAAGAATAGACATACCGCAAGTTGGATGAGATTAAGAAAGCTGTTCCGCGACGCTCCATGATTGGGGCTTTTTCCCGGGATATCGATAATCTGCCATATTACTTTCATATTTATTCCTCGATGCACAGCTGCTATCTGAGTTCGTTTACGAAACGACAAGAGCCTATCGCGCGAATATGCGCTGCTTCGCTTCGCCAGCTAGGGGGAAATCAGGATAAGAATCGGATGATTCGGAAGATCGAGTTTCATTGACGCCTTCGGTGTCAATCGTGTCGTCACGTCTGTAACCGGGCCATATTGCACCATCGTCGAAGGAACGCTCCTTTGCGTGAGAACCGGATGGGTCATACGCAGAATCGAAACCGAGGCGCCGGGGCCTTTCGCAAAGACCGTGCTTTCCGACAAGGCCAGCATGAAAATCAAAATTACTGATGCCTTCCTACCCATGATTGCTATCCGCCTCCCCCGCACCTGAGCCTCCTTCGGATCTTTCTGAGCTTTGTCCCACAGTGTTCGGGGAAATACCCCGCTGGACGCGGTAGAACGAGTTGTCAAACTGGTGACGCGATGAAGAACGTCGACGGTGGATGTCTAATCGACTTGCAACTTCAAAGTTCTTTCGGTGCTCCAAGAGTGTCTCTTTTTTTGTCGCGGGCCATTCGACGCGTTGTCGCCCTAAATCCGTAAGCTGTATACTGCTAGCCACACGATCGCTAACCGTTAAATATGAGGCGTAAGTTGTTGATTGTTAGGGAATAACTGCTCGTTGCCCTTCAACTTCTTGAGGGCCTTCGGTGTGGGTACTGAGAGACGTTATGGACAACACCATCCCAGATTCGGCCGCGATCAACGAAGAATTGCAACGCCTGGTAAGCCATCGCTTCCTGCGGCAAAGTCCACGGCTCGTGCTTTTCCTGAAGCACATCGTCGAGAAGACGGTGCGGGGCGAAGGCGACCAGCTAAAAGAAAGAAATGTGGGCACGGAGGTCTTCGGGAAAGGAAGGCGCTACGATCCTGCGACTGACTCGACGGTCCGCGTGGCCGCTTCGGAACTCAGAAAGCGGCTCGCGCTCTACTACCAGGAACCTGAGCACGCGCGAGAACTACGCTTCACACTTCCCGTGGGCGCATACACTCCGGCCTTCCATTGGCCATCCACAGAGGAGCCTAAGCCCGCGTCCGAGACGCCGGCAGCATCTGCGGAAGCGCCTTCCGCCGGCACCCTACCGGAGACGCCTCAGCAGGTTACGGCTCGCCCCCGTTACACTTTTTGGCTGTGGGCAGGATTTCCAGCTTTGGTCGTGGTCATCTTCGCATCCGTCTTTCTGCTGAGCCGCAGATCCTCTGGAGAAGCAGCTGTTGATTCTTTTTGGGAACCTCTGCTGCATACCAGCACGCCGGTCGTCGTACTCGTTGCCGGTCATCCATATTCGACGATGTACATCCGAGACGCCGAAAATCCCGCGCGGGAATCGACCTTGGACATGTCGCAGGAACAAGGCATCAACACGGTGACGTTTGACGACATGGAGTCGCTGATTATCGTCACGGGCTATCTCCACGCGCATCACGTTCCTTACGTCGTGCGCGATGAAAGTCAGGTCACGATCACGGATCTTCGGAACGGCCCTGTCGTAGTAATCGGCGCCTTTTGCAATTCGTGGGCACTGCGACTGCTTAAGCCACTCCGATTCCATTTCGGCAACGATCCTGACATGACGAGCTATTGGATTGAGGATGGTGAGTCGAGGTCGGAGTCGAAATGGGTTGTCAATCGACAAAAGCAGTTGGCAACCAATGATTTTGTGGACTATGCGATCGTCGGCCGGTACAGGGATCCCAACTTGGGTCAACCGGTGGTGATCGTCTCAGGCATCGCCGGCGGAAACAACATCAACGCCGCTCAAGTTCTGACCGATCCTGCTTTCCTGTCTCAGCTATTCGGTTCCTCCAACGCGAAGAAGGGGGATAAGAACTTTGAAGCCGTTCTTAGCGCAAAAACAGTAAACAACCATTCCGGTCAGCCCCGAATTGAAGCCAGTTATTCTTGGTAATACTCTGGCAGATCCCAGTCGAATCAGGCCACTGCACGCCTCTTCCGGGCCACACAGCAACAGGGAAAATGCTCTGGTTGTTTAGGCTGTGCACGCAAGGGCCAGGTTCACGCTGACTGCCTCTCGTTCGCTGCCAAGAAAAGCCATACGCTCATCCGAAACTTTTCCGAATCGTATGGATTTCATGTAGTGTTGTCGTGCGACAAAGTTCAGGTTACCGGCTACGACCTGAACTCCACAATATCTGCACAATCAATCCTTCCATTCGAGGCCCCCAAAAGATCGGGGGCCTTCGCTTCCTCATCCTACCGGGGACTCCAGAGCCGTTCTACGGTCATCCCAATTAGCTCCGACTCTTACGCTGATGCATCCATCCCGCCAGTCTTCGCGGTGTCGCATTTCGAATGCCCGAGCCTTTTCCCTGTAGGTGTACTGTAGGGAAAGAAAGAGGCATCTATAAGAAGGCGATTCAGATCCGTTTTATGGCCTTCCGGATCGTATGGGCTGCGGCTGCCGTTGAGGCCAGCCACCAGCTAATGACTTGTAGAGGCTGACGGCGTCGGATGCGCTCTCCAAATGACTCGTTGCATACGCGTCCTCATCCTGTAGCTGCACACGTTGTGCATCCAGCAGGTCGAGAAGACCGGTCGCGCCCTCCTTGTACCGGACATTTGCCAGATCCGCAGCCCGCTTACTGTCGAGAGCAGCCTGCCGGAGTGCGGCATCCTGCTCACGCGAGCGCGCGTATCTCACAAGTGCGTTCTCAACATCTTCAAGCGCCAACAAGACCGCTTGTTGATACTGGGCCAGCTGGGCATCTCCATCTGCACGGCTGGCTGCAATGCGGGCCTTCACCCTGCCTCGATCCAGAAAGGACCAGTCGATGCTGAGTCCCGCGAGATTCGTTGGACTAACGCCGTCGAAAGCTGTGTCGGAGTGATATTGCATCAGACCCAGCAGACCGCCGAAGTTCACGCGAGGAAACAGGTCGGCGGTGTTGACGCCAATCTGCTCGGTTGCCGCATGGAGCCGTTGCTCGGAGGCATTGATGTCAGGACGACGACGCACGAGATCCGCCGGAGTTCCTGGATCGATGCTCTCGGGCAGATCCGGAAGTGTTTTTTCAATCTCAAGCTCACTGACGAGAGCATCAGGCGACTGACCGCACAGGACGGCGAGGCGATGCTCATCGACCGCAATCGCGGATTGAAGCGCCGGAATGCGAGAGGTCGTACTTTCATACAACGCACGAGCTCTGGCCGTATCGAATTGAGTTCYGCGGCCGGCGGTGAAAGTCGCCTCTACCAGCTTTACGGTTCGCTCCTGATTGGCGGCGTTCYGTCGAGCCACACGGAGGCGCTCCTGCTGGCCGCGAAGGTCGATGTAAGTTGTCGCCACCTCTCCCGCGATGGCAACCTGCATTGCAGCAAGGTCATTCCCGCTCGCAAGGAATTGCTGACGCTGGGCCTCGACGTTATGGCGAATACGGCCATAGAAATCGAGTTCCCAACTGGCATTGATCGACGAGGTGGAATAGCGATAGTTGCGCGGATATCCAAACGCCTGATTGGCGGCGAGCTTTTGGCGTCCAACATCCTCACTGGCAGTAACTGTCGGATACTTGTCGAACTTGCTGAGGCGTAAAAGAGCGGACGCAGCGTCATAGTGGGCGAGAGCCGAACGGAGATCGTTATTAGCCGAGAGCGACCGTTCGATGAGGTTCGTCAGTTCCTGGTCATGAAAACTGTGCCAGAACTCCGGGTCAGATGGCTCCGCCTTGACGCTTGTGTCGGCCGAACCAGCCGTCGACGGAGCAGTAAATTGACTCGGAAGAGAAACACTCGGTTGCTTATAGCGCGGACCGACAGAGCAACCGAGAGTCCCGAAAAGCACGAGTGCTGCAAACAGGACTTTAGACATGGCTTACCTCTACCTCTTCTTCAAAGCTCTCTTCGTTATGACTGTGGAGCCTTTGCCCGCTCAATTTCCGCAGCACCACGTAGAAGACTGGCGTTAGGAACAGTCCGAACAACGTGACTCCGAGCATTCCTGAGAACACGGTGATGCCGGTTACTTTTCTGACCTCACTGCCTGCACCGTGACTGAGAAGCAATGGAACCGAACCAGCAATGAATGCGATGGAGGTCATGATGATGGGGCGGAGACGCAGATGGCAGGCCTCGAGCGCAGCCTCTATCGTCGTCATGCCCTGCATCTCGAGTTCGCGAGCGAATTCGACGATCAGGATCGCATTCTTGCAGGCGAGGCCCATCAGCACCACGAGACCAACCTGGACGAAGATGTTGTTGTCGCCTCCCGTGAGCCACACACCGAAGAGAGCTGCAAAGATGCACACGGGGACGATAAGGATAACGGCGAGCGGCAGTGTCCAGCTCTCGTACAGCGCAGCCAGAACGAGAAAGACGAGAAGAATCGCCAACGGGAATACGATCGCGGCAGAATGGCTTTGCGTCGTTTGCTGATAGCTCAAGTCCGTATATTCCAGCACCATGCCCGGAGGCAGTGTCTTCTTCGCAATCTCGTTGAGCTTCTCGATGACCTGACCCGATGACAGCACACGCGGATCGGCGTCGCCGATGAGATCGGCAGCGGGATAGCCGTTGTAGCGCATGACGGGATCCGGGCCAAATGTCTGTGTGATGGTCGCGATCGAGCCAATCGGAACCATTTCCCCGGTTCCATTCCGCACTCGAAGATTTGTGATGTCTTCAGGCCGCTGGCGGAATTGAGCGTCCGCCTGCACCATCACGCGATACACGCGACCGAAGGTATTGAAGTCGTTCACGTAGATGGAACCGAGATAGCTCTGGAGCGTGTTGAAGACATCGGAGAGCGAAATACCTTGCGTCTTCGCTTTCTCCCGATCGACCTGAACTTCCAATTGCGGAATATTCGATTGATAGGAAGAGACCGGATAGGTCATGCCCGGAGTCTGCGAGACTGCAGCCTGAAATGCTGCCAACCCACTCTGCAGAGCACCATAACCAAGTCCGGCGCGATCCTCGATATAGAGCGAGTACCCGGATCCATTGCCGAGTCCCTGGATCGGTGGCGGCATCAGGGCAAACGCGATCGCACCTGGAATGCGGGAATATTTCTGATTGAGCTCAACCAGGATCTGCTGAGCCGTCTCGTGACGGTCTTTGAAGTCTTTGAGGCGAATGTAAGAGGTTGCCAGGTTTGGTGTATTTGCGCTTTGCAGCGCGTTGAAGCCAGACATCGCCGGCAGCATTTCGACACCATTGACTTCATGCGCCGCCTTCACCATCTGCTTGAGGACATCATCCGTACGTGCCAGCGATGCCCCCTCGGGCAACTTCGCTCCGCCGAAGAGATACAGTTCGTCCTGGGTCGGAATGAAGCCGCCGGGCACGTTGTTGAACAACAGGTAGATCGAGCCGATCAACACGAAGTAGATCAGAAAGACACCGCCACGGAAGCGGAAACTCCGCCCAACAGCACCTTGATACGCTTCAGAACTGCTCTTGAAGAGCCGGTTGAAGGGGCGGAAGAACCAGCCGAAAGCAGCATCGATAGCGCGCGCCAGCCAGTCTTTTTGAGCGCCCGGTGTATGTAGAAGTTTCGCCGCAAGGGCCGGAGAAAGGGTGAGTGAATTGATTGCGGAGATGACCGTTGAGATCGCAATGGTCACAGCGAACTGCTTGTAGAACTGGCCCGTGATTCCGGTAAGGAAAGCCATCGGAACGAACACTGCGCACAGGACGAGAGCAATCGCGATGATAGGCCCCGAAACTTCCTTCATCGCCTGATGAGCAGCCTCTCGTGGAGTGAGCCCATGTTCGATGAACCGCTCAACATTCTCGACTACGACGATTGCGTCGTCCACCACAATCCCGATCGCCAGGACCATGCCGAAGAGGGTCAAAGTGTTAATCGAGTAGCCCAGGATATAGAGCCACGCGAAGGTGCCGACGATGGAAACGGGGACTGCGATCAACGGGATGATCGAAGCCCTCCATGTTTGCAGAAATACGATGACAACGAGAACTACCAGGAATACAGCTTCGATCAGTGTGTGCTGCACCGCATCAATCGAATCCCGAATGAATTCCGTCGGGTCCCAGATGACTTTATAGTCCATATCGTCCGGGAATGCCTTCGACAACTCCTTCAGCTTGGCATAGACCTCTTTTGCAACACCGAGCGCGTTCGCCCCAGGCGTCAGGAAGATACCGACGATAGCGGTGTCCTGAGTATCGAGGTAGGTGTGGAGTGTGTAGTCACTTGACCCGAGCTCTACGCGTGCGACGTCTGACAGGTGAACCACCTGCCCGTTTGAGCCGGACTTCAGCACAATATTGCTGAACTCTTCCGGCGTTGTGAGTCGCCCGCGAACGTTGATCGAGGTGAGAAAGTCAGGCTTCTTTGGCGAAGGTTCAGCACCAAGCTGGCCTGCGGACACCTGCACGTTCTGTTCCCGGATGGCATTTACAACGTCGTCCGATGTGATACCGCGCGATGCCAGGCGGTTCGGATCGAGCCATACCCGCATGGAATAATCGCCGGAACCCAGCAATTGAACATCGCCAATGCCATTCAGCCGCGACAACTCATCCTTCACATGAAGGACGCCATAGTTCCGAAGGTATAGCGCATCGTGGTGACCTTTCTTCGAGAGCAGGCCGACATACATCAATGGTGTCGGCGACTGCTTCTGAGTGGTCACGCCGAACTGGCGAACTTCGTCTGGGAGACGCGACAGGGCCTGGCTGACACGGTTCTGTACACGAACGGCCGCGGTATCCGGATCGACACCTGGACGAAACGTCACGATGACCTGAAGGCTGCCGTCCGAGCCGGCAACAGACTTCATGTACATGATGCCTTCAACGCCATTGATGGCTTCTTCGAGCGGTTCGGCAACTGTCTCGGCRATCGCCTTGGGGTTGGCGCCGGGATAGTTCGTACGGACGACTACGCTGGGCGGAACGACTTCAGGATATTGCCCCGACGGAAGAATTGGGATCGCGATGAGTCCAAGGCAAAAGATGATGATGGAAAGAACAATCGCGAAGATGGGGCGGTCGATGAAGAATTTCGAGATGTTCATTGCCGTGACCTCTTATTTCTTTCCCGCAGAGGCGATATTGTTCAGGCCCGCTGTCGAGACTTCCATGCCGGTATCCTTTGGCGTGATCGGGGCGCCTGGAAAATAAATCAGTTGCAGACCTCCCACGACTACACGGTCTTGAGGCGTCAAGCCAGATTTCACAATCCGTAGTCCATCGCTCATGCCACCCAGGACGATGTCCTTACGTTGCGCGACGTTCCCTTCTCCCACGACATAGACATACTTGCGGTCTTGATCTGTCAAAACAGCCTTATCGTCGATCAAGATCGCCTGTGCAGGCGCGGCGCTCTGCAACTGAACACGAGCAAATAAACCGGGTGTCAATGTCTGGTCAGGATTTGCGAGCACGACACGGGCTCGAATGGTGCCGGTGGTCGGATTGAGCTGGTTATCAACGAAGTCAATGTGGCCCGTATGCGGAAAACCTGCCTCATTCGCCAAGGCAACCCGGACTGGATTCTCAGCGCCGACCCCGCTTCCGCGATGCGAGCTTTGCTGGAAGCGAAGATAGCTTTGTTCATCACAGTCGAAGTAGACATAAACCGGGTCCACCGAAACGACCGATGTCAGCACGGTTTGATCCGCCTGCGCAAGATTTCCCAACGTCAGCAGTGTTCGGCTGATGCGGCCATCGATCGGCGAGCGCACTTCGGTATAAGAGAGGTTCAGCTCCGCGGAAGCCACGGCTGCCTCCGCTGCTTTAACCCGCGCTCCGCTCTGCAGCAGGTCAGAGCTGCGGTTCTGTAATTCCTCCTGGGAGACGGCGTCCTGCTGCTTGAGCCGCTGCGCACGCTCCGCCTGGATCTTCGCGAAGTCTGCCGCCGCGTGCTCCCTATCCAATCCAGCCTTGGCGCTATCTGCCGCATCCTTGTAGGGCCGGGGATCGATGACATAAAGCAGGTCGCCCTTATGGACCACCTGTCCTTCCCGGAAGGCAATGCGGTCGATGTAGCCCGTGACTCGCGGCCGGATCTCTACGGAGTTCGTCGCCCATACGCGGCCATTAAATTCATCGGAGACGCGAACATCCCTGGTGATGACTTGCGCCGCATCGACCGGGGCCGCCGCTAGTTTCGGCTTCGTTTCAGGTACTGCCTGCTTGCAGCCGGCAGCAGCAACGGTGATAGCGGACAAAGCGATCAACCACATCCCTGTGCGCGCCAGCGATGATCCCCTTTTGAGAATGCCTTGCATGTTGTCTCCTAAAATCGTGTCGCCTCGTTCTCGCGTCTCGCCTGGCTTGGCGGCATTTTATAGAACGGTCGTTTCAGAAATAGATGTGTGCGGCTCGCGGAGGATTCAGAAGGCTGCAACTTTTTCTGAAACGTGTGCTCCAATGAAAAGGGGCACGGGCATGAGTCAACGTGGACGGCCAAAGACGTTCGACAGAGAGGTCGCCTTAGACGCGGCCATGCTGCTGTTTTGGAACCGCGGATTCGAACAGACCAGCGTTGACGATCTCGCCAGCGCAATGGGCATCCAAACCTCGAGCCTCTATTCATCGTTCGGTGATAAAGAGACGCTATTTCTCGAGGCCGTAAACCACTACCGGACAGGAAGAGGCAGTGTCTTTGACGCTGCTGTCATCGAAGGCAAAACGGCGAAAGAGGGTTTTGAGAAGCTGTTTCGCATCACTGCTGCCGAATTGACTCGCAAAGATCAGCCAAGTGGCTGCATGCTTTGCCTCGCTCTTCCAACATGCTCTCCAAAGTACGACCACTTGCAACAAGAGTTGGATCGGCTTCGCGCACKCTCCGACATGGTTTTGTTGAAACGGCTGGAGAAGGCAGTGCGGGATAAAGAGATTCCAAAATCGACAGACCTTCGTCTGCTGGTCTCGTTCTTCAGAACGACCCTCTTAGGGATGTCGCTGCAAGCCCGTGCGGGTGCGAGCAAAGAAACCCTTTTGAAGATCGGGACGCTCGCGCTTCAGGTCTGGCCCAGCAAGCAGTCCTTGCGGAACGGATAGCGTTCCTCTGTATGACGCGCGCAGCCGGCGAGAGCCATTTTTCGAAAAGGTGCCTGTCTCTGAATCGTGCTGATGCCCGCAAGAATCGCGCGCTGACTTTGGATCGAACTCCAAGATCAAGGTCTCATCTCGTTTAACCCGATTGGTAATGTTGGTACGGGCGCCAGGAATCGGCGCAGGCTCTGCGCGAGTGACACAAGATGACACAAAGCCATGGACGAGCGGAAATGCCCACTTTCGGTATCTGCTTGATTTATAAGGGGTTATTTGGTGGACCTGATCGGGATCGAACCGATGACCTCTTCCATGCCATGGAAGCGCGCTCCCAGCTGCGCCACAGGCCCACTCTCGGGAAGGACTTCTTTATTTTCTCCTGCTTTGCGGACCAAGTCAAACCCGGCGTGGGCAAAGGCAGACGGGCTGAAGGACGAGGAAGCGCCTTCAGCCCGCGTTGACTTTATCTCCAGTGGCCGTCGATCCAGTACCAGCCGCCTGGGCGGCGAGCCCAGTGGCCAGGTACCCAGCGCGCGTGCGGGCGCGGCGGAGCGGCATAGGCTCCGGGAACCCAGACGTAACGGCCTCCGTCCCAGCGGTGATAACCAGGTTGCCAAATCCAGTTCGGATGGCCGACCGGACGGACGGGAACGACCTCACGCACGGGTGGGGGAGGCCCAATACGGACATAGACTTGCGCCTCTGCCGCGGCTGCGGACAGGGTAAGAGCGGCGCCTAAAAGTGCGAGCATGAGTTTTCTGTTCATCGACATCTCCTCCGGGCTCTCGTTTGGCCCGATATCGATTTAAATGGCTCTCGGGCAGAAAAGTCGTGGTCTCGGAGGGCCGGCTTTGGCCGGCAAGGCTCAAAAATAGTTGCAGTTACGGGAACATTTCAGGCAACCTTCGGTG
>NZ_JBFRCY010000038.1:0-15646 GCF_052113305.1 Terriglobus sp. YAF25 | reverse complement strand
GTGTAGGGTTTCGCATCTATGGGCGTTTTCCGCAATGAAAACGCCACAGCACCGCTCTTCCGGAATACTGCGGGAACCGCGAAATGGATCGTGACCGATCGCGGGCAACCATAACGTTGCTCTTGCCATCAGATCGTACTGGGACTAATGGCTTTATCTCCAAAAATGATTGAAATGCTGCGCGCCGCCATGACACAAGTGGAGGGCCAAGCGGGCTTAACCTCCGATGATCCCGCACTTCTTGAGTTCAAGCGTTCGGTCATGCTCAATGTCGCGGCCTTGGAGAACGCAGGGGCAGAGGAGATCGCCTCTTCCAGGACTGCGGATGTGTCAAACGTGAGCGCTTCCCCATCCAATAACGCGGCGTAGAGCCTTCTGCGTCCAATAGGGCATTTTTCGCAATGAAAACGCCGCTGCACCCTCTTCGGGATATCCAGCATAGGGAAAATGCTCTAACATCTGCCGTTCTGCCACAGCCCCTTGCGGCAGGTCAGTGCTGCGCACCGTCCTCGGAGCGCTTTCCTGGATTCACTGTACTTTCACAATCACTCCATACGCAGCGCGCGTATCGGATCGGTGTTGGATGCCATCCGGGCCGGAATCACGCTGGCGACGAAGGCGCTTAGGATCAGCGCCGCGGATGCGAGCAGGAAGATCGCCGGATCATACCCGCTGACCTGGTAGAGCTGGGATTGCAGATAGTGTCCGCTCAGGAATGCAATCGGAGCGCCCAACAGTAGGCCGGCTGCGGTTTGCAGTAGAGCTCCACGCAAGATCATGCTCATCACCTGGCTGCGGTCTGCGCCCAAAGCGATGCGAAGACCGATCTCCGGGATTCTGCGCGCGACGGCATAGGCGGTGACTCCGTAGAGACCAACCGACGCCAGCAGCAACGCCAGTCCGCCAAAGATAGCCGTCAGCCGGACGACCAGTTGTCTCTGCGTAAAGGAGTTGCTTATCTGATCCTGATAGGTCGTGATACGTGTGACCGGAATTCCCGGGTCGACCTGTTCGATGGCGTGACGCATGGCCACCGCCGCCGCTGCGGAGTCTCCCTCATACCGGACGATGATGTTCGCGGCGAAGTGTTTGAACTCTGCCGCTTTATTCGACTGGTCAATGATCGCCGCGGTATATGGCTCGTTATTGAAGGTCGTAATTTGTGACATCGGAATGAAGTACATGGGCTGGGGGCCTCTCGACGGATCGCCATACTTGGCGTCGTCGACTACGCCGACAATCTCATATTCCTGGGCCATATCCACGCCTGGACCGAAGTGCATGCCGAGCGCCGGCGCGTCCTGCAGTACCTGATGGACGAACTCGCGATTCACAATCGCCACATGCCTGCTGCCGGGATTGTCATGCTCTGTGAACGTCCTGCCCTGCAGCAGCGGAGTCCCTATCGCGCTGAAATATCGAGGGCTATTCAGGCTATAACCGGCGCTTACCGTACGCTCAGGATGCGGCCCGGCGGCGTTTACTCCCGTTGCCCATCCCATGAATGTCATCGGGCCGTAGGTCGCATAGGCCATATCGTGCAAGGCTGGCGCAGCCGCGAACGTTTGTTCGAGGTGGCGATAGAGCCCTTCGAGCCGCGGATAGGTGTATCCGGCGGCCGGCAGGTCAATGAATGCAATCAGCCGACCCGTGGTTTCGAAGCGGAGATCCTGATGTTCAAGGCGCTGCAGGCTGCGGAGGAACAGGCCCGCGATGCTGAGCAGCGCCACCGAGAGCGCCGTCTGCAGAATCACGAGCGCCCGCTGCAGACCACCCGAGTTTCCGGTGGCGCGGTTGGCTGCACGAAGTGCATCAGCGGGATCCGCATTCGAGGCGATGAAGGCCGGCGCGATGCCGAACAGGATGCCGGTCATCGTCGACGCAACGATAGAGAAAGCCAGCACCGGCAGCGAAGGCAGCGGAGAAAGCGGCATAATCGTCACGCCGCGCATCGCCAGCGCCAGCATTCCCTTCACGCCGAGATAGGCGACGCCAATTCCCATCACTCCTCCCATCAGGGCAAGGAGCATTGCCTCGATCAGCATCTCCCGCACCAGGCGCACACGCGAGGCGCCCAGGGCGGCGCGGACACTCAGCTCCTGCCTGCGGGCCACACCGCGCACCAGCATCAGGTTGGCCAGATTCGCACAGGCAATCAACAGCACGAAGGCCGCGGTCCACTGCAGCATCAGCAGGCTCGTCTCATAACTGTCGCGTAGCTCGTTAATGCCGTCAGCTGCCGGAGCAAGCTCTGTCGACTCCCGCGCGATCTCCGCGAGCGTATGACCTGAACGGACATCAGGATTGGACATCAACCATGCGGTCAGGCCGCTGCGGACGGCACTCTCCACGATAGGCACATTCTTCTTCTCGGGAATGCGCAGCATAATCCGCAACCATTGGCCATTCGGTGCTTTGTAGAGCTTTCGCGTGGGGTTGAAGATGGGCTCCTGCGCCAGCGGAATCCAGACTCCGGGCGGATCACTCATATTCCGCTCGCCAAGAAAGTCTTTCTGCGCGATGCCGACGATGGTGACCGGATGTCCGGTCATGATTACGGTGTCTCCCACAATGCCTGGATCGCTATGGAACTTCGACTTCCAGATCGCATAGCTGATGACGGCGACAATGGGAGCGCCTTCGCGGTCATCGTCTGCGGTCAGCATCCTTCCCGCATAGGGGTTCACTCCGAGAACCTCGAAGTAGTTGCCCGCAACATGCCTTATGTCGAGCGGTTGGGCGTAAGTGTCGCCCTGGCGATGTGCACTCACTCTAGCAGCGCCCGCCTGCATGGCCGTCATGTCGGCCATGCCTCCGACGCGTTCGCGGATGGTCCGGTAGATGTCGTACGAGAAGATGCTCCAGTGGCAAGGAAGAGGCCATCCATCCAATCCGGAAAGCAGCGTGTTTGCCAAAGCCGCCGGCATACAGCGGTTGACGACGTGTCCGCTATCGAAAACAGGTGTCCGATAGTGAACACCCTGCATCCGCCCGCAGGTTATAGCTCTCGCGCTTCTCACTGTGCGAAATCAACTGGTGAAACCATATACCGAGACGTAGAATTGCGCGACGTGAAACAAAGCGCTCCCAAATCGGTTGACGAGTACATTGCCGCGCAACCCGAAGCGATTCGGCCGAAGCTTGAGCAGGTACGCAGCACAATCCGGGCGACGGTGCCGGAAGCTGTGGAGGGCATAGGGTATGGCATGCCCGGATACAAGCTACATGGAAAGCCTATGCTTTACTTCGCCGGCTTCAAGGCGCACTACTCCCTGTTCGCCGCGTCGGGAACCTTCTTTGCGGCAATCGGAGAGGAGCTCAAAGGCTATGAACTGCGAAAAGGAACGATTCATTTCCCTCTCGACCAGCCGGTCCCGGTAAAACTCATCCGCCGGATCGCCAAACTGCGTGCGGATGGAATCGCCGCCGCAATCAAAAAATCGCCCGCCGAGGGAAAGAAGCTCAAGTCGGCATCCGTCAGGAATTGAAAGTCTGCTCGGCAGGCGCAAGCGCGAGAAGCGCCACGCCGATAAGGATGAGAACAGCCACACCGATCAGCTCACCACGTGCGACCATGTGGCGCATCGCCTGGGTGCCCATCAGCACAGCGTGTACCAGGCTTGACCAGGCCGTGAACGCAATCAGGCTGCGATGTGCGGAAGGATTACGAGCCGCGATCAGCAGGAAGACACCAAGAGTGACGTAGAGGGACAGCATCATTGAGAGCGCTGCTTCCTCCCGTATGAAGATCACCATGGGATAGGCCAGCGCCATGAAGATGATTCCGACGACGATCAGCACGACCTTGAGAGCCTTCATGCCTGTCAGTTGCCGCTCACGGCGGCTTCCAGTGTGGGGATATCCAGCTTGATCATCCCCATCATTGCTTCCATCCCTTTGGGGTGGCTGATCAGCTCGCTGATATGGCGCGGAACGATCTGCCAGCACAGCCCGAAGCGATCCGTAAGCCAGCCGCAGGCCATGGTTTTCCCGCCACCTTCCAGTAATTTATCCCAGTAGATATCGATCTCCTGCTGAGTCTCGCAGCGGACGAAGAACGAGATCGCCGGCGTGAGCTGGTACGCGGGACCGCCGTTTAGAAAGACCATCTCCTGTCCTTCGAGCTCGATCGTGATGGTGGCAGTCTTCCCCTCGGGCCAGGGGCCCACTCCTTTCGAACGCACTTCGTCGATCTTGCGCGCGTGGGGAAAAACACTCAGATAAAACGCGGCTGCTTCTTCAGCGTTGTCATTGAACCAGAGGAAAGGCGCAACTTTGTTCATTGCAGGCATATTAGAGCATTTTCCCTGTTGCTGGATATCCTAGAAGGGGGCGCAGCAGCGTTTCATTGCGGAAAACGCCCATAGATACGGTAGCCCTACTCTACATCTACAGCGAAGTCTGCTCTAGCAGACACGATACAACCTCTGGCAAGCCGATTTGATGACACGATAAACTCTGAAATCGCCACTTCTCCTATGGACATTGCAAAGGAGTGGTGATATTCCTTTGGCATACCCAAAGGAGCGCTCCGAGATGGCCGTGGACAAATCAGAAGTTCTTCAGGGAACCCTGGATCTTATGATCCTCAAGACCCTGCACGCCCTGGGCCCTCTACATGGCTTCGGTATTGCTCGGCGTATCGAGCAACTAAGCGACGACGTCCTAACGTTGAATGAAGGAACCGTCTACACATCACTGCTGCGGCTGCAGCAGAAGAGCTGGATCGCCAGCGAATGGGGCGTCTCGGAAAATAACCGCCGCGCCCGCTTCTACCGGATCACCAAACGAGGACTCAAGCAGCTCGCCATTGAGACCGAGAACTGGGAGAGGATCTCTGGCGTTATCGGCCGCGTGCTCGCGCTTGAGACAAAGGTCGAGCCATGATGGACCGCCTGCTCATCTTCGTTGCGAAGCTCAAGGCGCTCTTCCTGCGGTCATCTGACGATGCTGCCTTCGACAAAGAAGTGGAAGCTCATCTTGAGATGCTGGCCGAGCACTACCGAAGCCAGGGAATGGACGCGGCAGAAGCAAAGCTGGCTGCGCGGCGACAGTTCGGGAACGTAACCCTGCTCACTCAGAAGAGAAAGGAAGCGAGAACAACCATGTTCTTCTCCAACGTTGCGCGTGATCTGCGATATGGCGTGCGTCAGCTTATCAAGACGCCCGTGTTTACACTCGTCTGCGTCCTGACCCTGGCACTTGGTGTTGGGGCGAACACGGCCGTATTCAGCGTGATGCACGCCGTGCTGATGAAGATGTTGCCCGTGCACGATGCTTCCCGGGTTGTTTACATACACACGACTGGCTTTCCTACGGGAGCTCATAACACCGGCGACGAGGCTACGTCCTTCTCTTACGCCACCTACCGCGAGCTTCGCGAGCACAGCGGTCTGCAGGAAGTCATCGGCTATATCCCCATGTCCTCAAGCGGCAAGGCGCCGGTGCGCGTTGGAACCATTCCCGAGGAAGCCGCCGGCGACATGGTGAGTGGGAACTACTTCAGCGGTTTAGGCGTCGGTGTCGAACTGGGCCGCGGATTCCTACAGAAGGATGAAGACGACCATGCGGCCGTCACTGTCATCAGCGAGCAGTTCTGGGCATCACACTATGCGCACAGTCCGGACGTGCTTGGAAAGACGCTCTTCATCAAATCGAAACCCTTCACCATAGTGGGCGTTGCGGCAAAGGGATTCGAAGGCACCGAAGGCCGTATCCCGCTGGACTTCTGGATTCCACTCCAGAGCGATCCGGAGTTCAACGCGTGGGGTAATCCTGCGAACGACGGAATCTATCTCACGATTCCGAACCTCTGGTGCATGCGCCTGATGGCGCGCATGCCGGAAGGCGTTACTCAGGAGCAGGCGCTTRCCAAGGCTCAGGGCATCTTCCAGCAAGCGGCTTATCTTGGCATCGCGCAAAAACGCGCCGGAGAAAGAATCCCGCAGCTCTCGTTCCTCCCTGCTAAGCAGTTCGATGAACAGGACGAGTCCTTTGCCCGCTCCCTCAAAACATTGATGGCGATGGTCGGCCTGGTTCTGTTGATCGCCATCTGCAACATCGTGATGCTGTTGATGGCGCGCAATGCCAATCGCCAACGGGAGTTCAGCATTCGCCTGGCCATCGGCGCGGGCCGTAAGGAGATTGCGCGGCAACTGCTGACTGAAAGCTTCTTGCTGGTTACGCTCGGCGGTATTGCCGCCTGGATCTTCGCTTTGGGAGCGACACGCGCACTCGGCGCCTGGGCGCGCATCGACTCCAATCTACAACCAGACTCGGCCGTGCTCTGGTTCACCTTAGCTCTGCTGATCGTTTCGGCTCTGGTCTTCGGCCTTGCGCCTCTTCGCAATGCCATCTCCTCTGGGCCGGAGATGGCATTGCGGAGCTCCGCGACTGCCTCACAAATAACTACCCGTAGCGTGCGCACGGGCAACATCGTGATCGTCATGCAGGTCGCGATGTGCGTCGTGCTGCTGGTAGGAGCAGCGCTGTTGTTGGGAACGCTGCGCAACCTGATGAATATTCCTCTCGGCCAGAAGCCGGAAGGGGTGCTCGTCTTCGGTGTTCGTCCGCAGCACATTCCATCAAAAGAGGAGAGTATCGCCTTCTTCGTCGATCTGCAGCAGAGGCTGCGGGCGATGCCTGGAGTCGAAGCCGTCTCCTTCGCCGCCAATCGACCGGGATCGGGCTGGTCCAGCAACAACGGAGGTGTCCGCATCGACGGCCATAAACCGAATGGGGTTGAACCGGAAGAGGCTAACTACAGACATAACACCGTTGGGAGTGACTACTTCCGCACGATGGGAGTCCCGGTGCTGCAGGGCAGAGACTTCTCCGATGCCGACTCTGCTACTGCCCCCCAGACCGTTATCGTGAACGAGACTTTTGCAAAGAAGTATCTCGGCACCGTGAATGCGGTGGGCCATGTCCTGACCAACTCAAAGGGATTGCGGCCAAAACTGATCGTCGGCGTGGTGAAAGACCACAAATATACCGGCATCACCGAAAAGGCCAGGCCCATGAACTGGACCGTGTTCATGCAAGGCGACCGCGAAAACCAGCTTGACGTCGAGATGCGCGTGCAAGGTGACCCGCTGGCGATGATCCCCACCGTACGCAGGTTCATCCAGCAGATTGACCCGGATATGGCGCTGCTCGATCCCATGGTGGAGAGCGAAGTCTTCCGGCAGTCCATCTCGCAGCAGATCATGTTTGCCCGGCTCGCCGGCTGTTTTGGTGTGCTTGCTGTTGTGTTGATCGCTACCGGCCTCTACGGAACGCTTTCGTACCGGGTAAGCAGGCGCAATGCGGAGATAGGTGTCCGGATGGCGCTCGGTGCACAGCGCAAACAGATCGTGTGGATGGTCCTGCGCGGAAGCCTGTTGCTTACGGCAGTCGGTGTCGCTGCGGGAATTCCGGCTGCGATCGCAGCCTCCAAAGGAATCGAGAGCTCGCTGTACGGAGTCAAAGCCCTGGACGTCGCCAGCTACCTCTTTGCGATCGCTGGGGTGACCATCGTTGCGCTGGCTGCCAGTGGCCTGCCCGCAGGCCGTGCCGGTAGTGTTGATCCTTCCACCGCTCTTCGTGCGGACTAGCTCCCGTTGGCTTGGGCAGGACTCGCTTCGGATAAGCAAATTGTCCTATGAAGCGCTTTTCTCCGATGTTGCATACTTGCAGGGTTGCGATTTTGACCTGATGAGGTTGCCCCCGTATGCGAGCGAAGTGGATGTGTCTGTCGTTGCTTGGTGTTCTTTCTGTCATCGCGCAAGCCCAGGGAACGGTTCCGGTATTTCAGTACACGACAGGTAACCAGACCTTTACGCTTGCCGGCGGCGATCCCGCGAAGGCAACAACGACGCGCATTCCTGTCACTTTGGTGCCGCTGAAGCTCAGCTTCCCCAGCAGCCGCCCTGGTCTGCAGCCGCGTGTACTCGACGCCACCGCGGATCTCCCCTCGATCACCGCCTCGCCCATCTTTCAGAGCTTTGCTTTTCCCGCAGGCGGTGACACGCAGTACACCGATGCCCTGCTGCGGAGCACCGTCGGAGGCACACCTGCCGGACACACACTGTTGGAAAAGCCAGTCGTAAAGGCCATCTCGATCGAGATCCCCGCCGGCCATGGCTACGTATTGTCTTCGAAGAAGGACGGCGGCAGAGTTGCCGTCGTCGACATGCAGTATGTGCAGCACGAGCTCTTCAAGCAGCTTCCGAAGCAGGATGGCCGCCTGGTGCTGGCCGTGACCCACAACGTGACCTTCTTTGCAGAGGCGGATGACACCATCTGCTGCGCGACCGGGACACATGGTGTCGATAAGACAACTGGAACCTCGTTCGTTCTTGGCTCCTACTTTGCGAAGACACCTGCCATCGTGCGCGAGCGCGATATCCAGCCGCTGACACAGCAGCTTGCGGAGTTCTTCAATGACCCGCTGCACGATCCCTTGACGCAGGGCAACAAGCCGACCGGTAATGTTGTGCAGACGGGCTGGACCATGGCGACAGGCGCCTGCGGAGGCCGCGGGATCGGTTCAGCGTACTTTCTACTGCAGCCGACGAACACCAATCACAAGAACAACTTTCCATACGCTGAACCGTTCGCCGCGAAGCAATACCATCTGAGCAATGTCGCGCTAGTTCCTTGGTACACAGGTGGAAGCGGGACCTATAGCTTTCCCGACAAGAACGCTCTGCCGGCTCCGGCGAAGCCATGCGGCGCGCGACGTCCGGATAACTCCACCGGCGGAAACGTACCCACTACCGCTGCGATACCGAACGATCATCCCGGTACGCACCGGCTGATCGGCTACTGGAATGGATCGCGCGATTTCAAACTGACCGAGGTTGCCCCGCAGTGGGACATCATCATCGAGGCATTCGCCGTGCCGGACCACTCGGCTCCGGAGGGCACGCTGCGGTTCGCGCCGCCGAATGGCTACACGCCGGAACAGTTACAGGCCGATATCGCCCAGATGAAGTCGAAGGGCAAGAAGGTGATGATCTCGCTGGGTGGCGGCGGCCAGTTCTTCTCGATGGAAAAGCCCGAGAGTGTAACCACCTTTGTGGATGCGGTTTCGAAGATCGTCTCGCAGTATGGCTTCGATGGTGTAGATATCGACTTCGAGACGCCATCGCTGGATATCGATGCCAATGACCATGACTTCCGGCATCCCACCACGCCTTCGATCGTCCATCTGATCGAAGGTCTGCGGCAGTTGCACGATAAGTTTGGATCTGGGTTCATGATCAGTCTCGTGCCCGAGGGCACGCAGATACCGGCCGCAGCCGTTGTCTATGGCGGCCAGTTCGGCAGCTATCTGCCGCTGGCCTATGGGCTGCGCGACATCCTGTCATTCGTCGATGTGCAGGACTACAACACGCCTCCGCTGCAAGGCCTTGATGGCGAGATCTATCAAGCCGCAACAACCGACTATCACGCCATGATGACGGAGCTGGTGCTGCATGGCTTTCCTGTAGCTGGAAACCCGAACCTGATGTTTCCTCCGATTCCGGCGGACAAAGTGGCCGTGGGCTTTCTGACCGGATATGAAGAACCTGCAACGATGCGTGCGGGAGTCGAGTATCTGCTTACCGGCAAGAAACCCGCGGATGCAACCTACAAGCTGGTACATCCGGCAGGCTATCCAGGTCTGCTGGGAGCGATGTATTGGACGATCGATGCGGACCGGCGCGAGAACTATAAATACTCAAACGTGCTGGGACCGCTTCTGCATACCGCTACCGAAAAATGATGAATGGTGAAGCTGGTTTCTCGATGTTCGAGGGCTTAATCGATCGCTTTGCGTAGCGGGCGCAGGTTCCCATGATGCTCAGCCCTCTACTACCGAAGAGATCGTTTCCAGACCAGGTATCGGTATAGGTCCTAACCCTTCCGTCAGGAATATAGAGCGGGCCTTCAGCCCTTTGAGGCGTTCTGGGATCGTGAACCTGGGGCGATGCCCCAGGCTGGTATAGGACGCGCCTTCAGCGCTCGAGACTATGGCGCCTTTTTTTGCTTTGCCATTACGAAGCGCGCTGCTCTCGCCCGCAATTAACTCCCCATCGTCAAAACAGCACGGAACCGCACTTTGCCACTGTGCATCTGTTCATATGCAGCCGCGACGTCGCTCAACGGATATTTCTCAATCATCGGATGAACATCGCTCAAGGCACTGAACTTCAGCGTGTCCTGCGAATCGCGGCCGGTGCCGGAGTACCAGCCGGATACCTGGCGGCGTCCCATAATCAACGGAAATACGCTCATGCTCAATGGATCGTTCGGGGCAGCCGGGACGAGAAGATTTCCATTGATGCCCAGCCCGTCCACCACCGAAGAGATCGCTTTCGCACTTGGAGCGGTTGCCAGAATAATGCGCGCTCCGCCGAGCTTCTGCAGCTCTGCAACCGTATCCGAAACATCAGAGTCGATATAGTGATGTGCGCCCAGCTTCTTCGCGAGTGCTTCCTTGTCTTTGCCCCGGCCCAGCGCCACGGTCTCAAAGCCCATCCTGCGTGCGTACTGGACGCCCAGATGCCCAAGCCCGCCAATGCCCTGCACCGCGACCACATCGCCGGCGCGTGCGCCGGCATTGCGTAAGGCGTTGAAGACCGTCACACCCGCACACATGAACGGGCCAGCCTCTTCCGCCGGGAGCCCGTCGGGAATCGCGGCCAGCGACTCCACCGGTGCAACCATGTATTCTCCATAACCGCCATCGAAGTCGATGCCCGTGATCTTGCGGTTGGCGCACATGGTGAAATCACCCCGCCGGCATTGGTCGCAGGAGAAGTCGTGTCCACCGTGCCAGCCGACACCGACGCGATCCCCAACCTTCCAGGTCGTAACGCGATCACCAACAGCATCAATACGGCCGGCGACCTCGTGCCCCGGTACGCGGGGATACTGCAGCCCGGGCCAGGCCCCGTCCTTCACCATGACATCGCTGTGGCAGACGCCGCAGGCCTCGACCTTCACTCGGACCTGCCCTGCGCCTGGCTGCGGAATCTCACGCTCTACAAGCTCAAAATCCCCACCCGGCTTACTGATTTGCGCAACCTTCATCGTCTTTGCCACGGACATGCTCCTTGTATGTTTGCGAATCGCCTGGAACCGCAGAATAGCCTAACAGCATGGTTTGATGCCGGGCAGACAAACGTGGCGTCAACTTTCCCATCACTCCAAAGAACCTTTATCGAAGCTTCACGAAAACACCTTTGTTCGCCATGCGTGCTTTGTGACAGAATGGCGGCTCTCTGTTTTTCTGCTCGGCTTCATCCCTCTGCGGTTGTGCCCATGGGATGCAGTACCATCACGTTGTCATAGGAGATGATTGACCATGAGTACAACCCCAGCACCCGTCACCCCTGAACGCCTCATGCAGTTTGGGTGGGGATACGCCCCTACGCTTGCGATCGAAGCCGCCATTCATCATCGCGTCTTCGACGTTCTCGATAGCGGACCCAAAACCCTCGCCGAAACCGCTGCCGCCACCGGCGCCTCGGAGCGCGGACTGCGCAGCATCATGAATGTCCTCGTAGGTCTGGACTTCCTGGCGCGCAGCGGTGACAAGTACACGCTCACGCCAGAGAGCGAAGCCTTTCTCGTGAGCACCAAGCCGAGCTTCCAGGGCGGCATGTTCAAACACATCAGCCGGCAGCTTCTGCCGAAGTGGCTGGGGCTGAATGAAGTGGTCGCCACCGGCAAGCCGGCGCGCTCCGTAAATTCGGAGGGCGATGGCACCGCCTTCTTTCAGGCCTTCGTGCATGACATCTTCCCGATGAGCTATCCGGCGACGCAGGTGCTGGCCGGTCATCTCGCTCTGGAGCAGCGTGAGGGCACGGTGCGCATACTCGACCTGGCCGCAGGCTCCGGCGTATGGAGCATTGGACTAACGCAGAGCGCGCCGAACGTGGAAGCAACAGCCTTCGACTGGGAGGGTGTGCTGCCCGCCACACGGGCCATGGTAGAGCGCTTCGGCCTCACCGCACGCTACAACTTTATTGCCGGCGATCTGAACACGACACCCTTCGGCAGCGGCTACGACGTTGCCACGCTGGGCCACATCCTGCACAGCGAGGGCGCGGCTCACAGCCAGGCGCTGCTGAAGAAGGCCTTCGATGCCCTGAGGCCGGGCGGCACCCTCGTCATTGCCGAGTTCCTGGTCAACGCCGATCGCACCGGACCTCCGGGGCCGCTGATCTTTGCCGTCAACATGCTGGTCAACACAGAGGACGGCGACGCCTTCTCTTTCGAAGAGATCAGCGAGTGGCTCACGGCAGCAGGCTTCGTCGATGCCCGCCTGCTCGATGCCCCCGGACCGTCGCCGCTGATCCTGGCGACGAAGCCTTAGTCACGGTCGTGCAATACTAGCGCTTCACTGCAGGCAGCCGTTGCAACGGCTGCCTGCACTCTCTTCACTTTGGAGTTCTGATGAAGCGTTCCTTCTTTGTCGCCGTATTGCTCGTGCTTGCCTGTGCTGCATCCGCGCAGGTCACTACCTCGCGGGAGCGCATTCTCTTCTACACCGGCGACTGGCATGGCGAGCGTTTTCCCGACGGCCGGCCAAAGCTGCCCGACGCACTGCTCTCTCGCGCGCTGGACGTCACCGTTGAAGATGTGTGGGACTTCCTGCAGGGGCATGGTTACAAGAGTCAGTTTGACGGTGGCTGGCAGTCTCTGCACGCCGACCGTCCTTTCGCYGGACGCGCACTGACCGCGCAATACATGCCATCGCGGCCGGACATGGTTGCTGCCATCAAAGCTGAAGGCAAGGCTGAGGGGCGCGTCGGCGACACCAATAGCTGGCCCATCAAGCAGCTTGAGCAGGGCGATGTGTATGTCGCCGACGGCTTCGGCAAGATCATCGAGGGCACACTGATTGGCTCGAACCTTGGCAGCGGCATTGCGGCCCACACCCACGGCGGATTCGTCTTCGATGCCGGCATCCGCGACCAGGAGGAGAACCGCGAGATTACGGGATTGAACGGCGTCTATCGCGGCTATGATCCATCGGCCTGGGCGCAGATGACGCTCACCGCGATCAATGCTCCCCTGCGCATCGGCAGAGCCGTGGTGCTTCCCGGAGACCTGGTGCTGGCGCGCGCGGACGGTGTTGTCTTTGTTCCCGCACAGCTTGCAGAAGAGGCCATCAGCAGCGCCGAGTTCACCAAACTGAAGGATGAGTTCAACTTCGAGCAGAACGCGAAGGGCTCCAACGGCGGCCAGTTTGAAGGTGGCTGGACGGAAGCGAAGTACCAGGCCTTCCGCACGTGGGTGAAAGATCATCCGGAGAAACTGAAGATGTCACAGGAGGAGTTTCAAAAGCTTCTCTCGGCGGCGAGACATGATTAGGAGTATCGATGAAATTCGAGAGTTCAAGCCGGGCACCGCAGTCAAGACAGACACCGGGATAAGCGCTGAAGGCGCGCTCTATTCCTGCTCCATCACTTATTGCTGCGGTTCTGCCTGAGGCTGAGGCGTATCTTTACTCTCATTCTTCTTCGAATGATGGAACGGCTTCGCCACGGCTCTTCCGGTGCCTTTCGCAATCTTGCCTGTTCCCTTCACCGTGCCTACACCAACATCCTTACCGGCTTCGCCGGCGCCTTTGCCCACATTCTCAGCCGCGCCGATCGGGTGCAGCGTCACCAAGTCACCGGCGCCTTTGCCAACACCCTCGGCGGCGTGGCCTGCGCCCTTACCTGCGCCTTTGCCGATGTCGCCGCTACCGCTACCAACGTCACCACCTGCACTTCGTTGATGAGGCTGAGACTGCGATGGCTGGGGTGGCGGAGTCTGCGACGGAGTAGAGTTCTGCCCCATGACAGCAAGCCCGAACACCAGCGGCRCCACCGACAGGAATACGACAGGAGTTCTCATAGCAAACCCTCCTCCGGAATTGAGATGCATTTGCTACGAATCTGGCTGCACAGAACCGACTCTCTGCACACCTCGCGGGAAGTGACACAAAGTAAAGGTCTAAACTGAGCATTCGTAGAGGGGGTATCGAATGGCAAGGATTCGAGGCTATGTGGAGGCATTGATTGCCGAACTCAGAGCGCTCGATGACGGTGACGTGTGGATGCTTGGAGGAGGGCGGTTGCAGGCGGCCTTTCTCGAGCGCGGCGCATTGGACGACATCGAGATCTATGTGATGCCGGAGATCATCGGCGGAGGCGTACCGTTATTTCCGGCCACAGGCCTGCGGCTCTCGCCCAAACTGATCGAGACCAAAGCTCTGGATAAAGGTTGCGTCTACCTGCGCTACAACTTTTCCTGACCATGTAGTTCGTGTGCGACTGGCGATATCGTGTAGTGGCAGATTCGTTTGTGCTCTGTCAGGGATTACGGGGTTCCCGCCCACCCTCGCGGAGTTAGGGTGGGTTAGGAATACCCATAACCTCAAACGACCGAAGAAAGCTCATCCCGCAGGATCTGCCTCTTCCAGAACCGCGGCAAAAGTTCCAGCGCACGTACGCGCTGCTGCGTTTCCGGGTCCGCATCTTCAACCAGGCTGTATCGCCAGATATCCGCCACGCTGATCCGTTCCGGCGCTCGGCTCACAACCGTGATTGCATCGCCTACGGCCAGTGTGCCTTCCTGCACAACCGATGCATACCAGCCAGGGAAGCCCTGGCGCACGAACAGCGCAACCATATCCGGCCGCTGAAACTTGATCTGCAGTTTGTAACAGGGGCTTCTCGGCTGCAGCACCTGGAGCAACGTACTTCCAATCTGAATCACGTCGCCGATACAAAGCTCAGCCTCTGAAAACCCCTCGGATGTAATGTTCTCCCCAAATGCCCCGGGAGCGAGCGGCCCTGTACCCAGCAGCTTTTCCCAATCCGCATAGTGTTCATGCGGATAGAAGTACACGGCTTTCTGTCAGATGCCCCATGATCATTGACATCGCCGTCCGCGCTGTGACACCGTACCGGTAGCGCGCTCTGGGGCGCCTCCTGTCCGCGGCAAGGGAGAGTACTCCCACCCACTTTCAACCTGTGTTTCTGCAAGGACCTTTCATCCGGCCCTGAGCTCAGCGGACCTGGGCAATCACGGAAGGAAGGTACTATGTCCCGCCAGATCACGCCCGCTACCTCACTCGACAACCTGCGCCGCGAAGCCAAACGATGGCTTGCCGCCCTGCGTGCACAGGACTCCGCCGCGCTCGAACGCTTCACCCACGCTCATCCCAAACAAACCGGAACGATCGTCCTGCGCGATGTGCAGCATGCGCTTGCCCGCGAGTTCGACTTTGCGGGCTGGAGCGAGTTGAAGCTTGCTATTCAGGAGACGGCAAAGTCCCGGACACTTTCCATGCATCAACAGGCCGCAGTGGATTTTGTCGCTGCCTACAAAGGCGACGCCGAAGCCCTGGAACGCCTGAACCGCTACTATCACCGCGAGTTCACTCTGGCCGACCTTAAGGCAGAAATTTGGCGGCGCGATTACGCGTTTCGTCAGCGTGCCTGGAAACGCGCCGATGGGAAGGAAGGCGATAACGAATTCCCCATCGAAGAAGCGCAGCTTCTACTGGCGCAGGATGCAGGCTTCGGCAGTTGGGAGAAACTGATCGGCGCCGTCAACACAGGCCAGTCTCCGCAGGGGGCGCCGTACGCGATCGATACCAAAGACAACAGGATCGGAC
>NZ_JBFRCY010000037.1:0-11416 GCF_052113305.1 Terriglobus sp. YAF25 | reverse complement strand
GTCCCCGTCGATCCAGACGTATTCCCGAGCGGCAGACCGAACAAGTTGCGGAAGTTTACGAAATCCTGTGGATTCAGATCCGATTCGCCGACGATCGCAATCGTTTGCCCGGCCCCATTCACCGACGCGCTCCAGAGAGGATTCAGGTTGTAGAGCGTTGCAAAGTCGTAAGGCGTTACGCCGAGATAGTTGGCGCCATTCGACGAAATCACGTATTGAGGTGTACCACCAACCTGTTGCAGCTTTCCTGTCTGCGAATCGCGCCGGTAGATACCGTACTTTTCGGCGAACGTTTTCCGCGGAAAATTGTTCAGTGAGCTGAATCCAGAGACCAAAGGAGCAAGCGCAGCCGGGATCAACGGATCGGTGACGTTCGCTGTACGGGATTTTCCGAGGTACGAGAACCGGTGCATCGAGACGCCAAAGGCCTGTCGCATGGCTCCGGCGGAACCGGAGAACTCCACGGTCGTTCGACCTTTATTCACCGAAACATTGTTGAACCCGTGTGCCGTCAGCCAGCTCGTCAACGTCGCGATGTCGGTATCGGAAGGACCGAACCTGGCCCCGAACTCCTCCGGCGTAAGCCACTTGTGAAAGTTCGGAGAGTTCTTGTCCTGCTGCTCATCGACCAACTGCTTCAGTGCAGTCTCCTGGTCGTCACTGCGCCGCAGTGTCATCAGAATGCGATTCAACGCCAGGTCATCAGCCAGCGACCCTTGATCGTTAGCGACACGGACCAGTGGATGCACCATGCCACGCAATTCAACGCGGTGGTTATCGTTCACCGGCTGGGTCACCAGAGGTTTAGCTTGATTCGTGAGTTGAGCCGAGACAGAAACGGAAACAAGGGCCAGAATAGCTACTGCAAAACGGGGGAGCTTCAACATAAGAGCCTTTATGGCCAGGTACAGTACAGGCATGCACCGTGGGGGATTCTAAAGATGCCATGATTCTCAGGCGGCCCGGTCACGATGTCAAATTCCCATCTCACTTACAAGTGATCGTTTTTGAGACATTAAAAGACGAGGGGTGACCGAAGCCACCCCTCGTGATACGCAACGTTGCTAATTCACAACAAATGTCACCGTCGACGTGTGGGATGTGGCGGTGGAACTGGTTGAGCTGCTGGTAGCCGTCACGGTAATGGTGTAGGTACCGGTTGAGGTTTTGGTCACACTGCTGCTTGAGCTGGAAGAACCGCCACCGCAGCCGGAGAGCCCGGTCATCAGGACTGCACTGAAGCCTATCAATAGGAGAATCGGGAGCCGCCGCCTGCGCGGCAGCAGCATGCACAGCAAGCCCGCCAGAACAACAGCTCCGCCGGCAGCCGCCTTCTCCCCTCGACGTAGCGCCGCCTGCTGAGTTGCCAGTTGTGTCATGCCGCTGCCAACCTTGGCGCTCGACTGATACGCATACAGCGTCAAAGCAGTTGTTGCCGTACCTCCACTCGCCAGCGTGACCGGCGAGACTGAGAAGATATATTGCGCTGCAAGGCTTGTGCTGCTGGATGCGCTGAAGCTGATCGATCCTGCAAAACCATTCACCGAGGCGACGGTGAATGTAATCGGCGAGGCCGTGCCTCCAGAGCTTACTGTGGCTGTCGCGGTCGAAGGTGACAGCGTGAAGTCAGCGGTGCTGGCCGCCACTACATCGATGGTCGCCGCTCCCAGAGAACTTCCGTAGGTCGTATCCCCCGAATAGGACGCTGTAATCGTGTGATTGCCCGAAGACAAGGACGTTGTGGAGATAGTTCCGGTTGCCGTGCCGGAGCTCAAGGTGAACGTGGAGCCTGTTGCCGTTCCATCCACCAGTAACTGCACCGTTCCGGTCGGAGTCGTCGTTACACCTGATGTACCCGATGCCACAGTTACAGTGATAGAAACCGAGTTGCCCGCTGTCACATTGGTCGGCGACGCCGTAACAGTCGTCGTCGAGATCGCCGAGCCACCTGAGGAGAGCGCCGTTACCGCTGTCCAGTCGTTGACAAAGTTGGCGACATCCAGTGAACCCCATCCCGTTGCCAGGTCATATCCCGTAGTCGCGCTGTAACCGATGCTGGTTGTACCTGAGGGGCAATCGGTGGTTCCACTCGTGCAGGGTTGTTTGTTGTCGCCCACGGTCACGTCGTGGAAGACCGAGCTATAGTACGTGCTGTTCGCGAGCGCATAGATTGTCGGATTGGCATTGCCGATGCGCGAGCCGGTCTTCTGCTCAACCAGAGCCAGGACTCCCGCAAAGATTGGTGTGGAGACAGAAGTGCCGCCCACAACTGCCAGAGTGTCATCGGAAGCGCGATAGCCGTTCGTGCAGTATGTGCCCGTGCAGATGAGATATCCGTCGTGACCAGATGCCGCGTTGAAAGCGATATCGGGAACATCACGGACATAATCCGTAGGCACACCAGTGCCTGTCTGCCAGGCCGGCTTAGCGAAGTAGTCGCTCTTTCCACCACCACCACCGGCCAATTCGCTCCCGGAAGTGGTTTCGTTCCATGCCGCCTCCGGAATGTAGCTAAGCGCTGACCCCTGATTCGAGCCATTTGACCCGCTCCAATACGTCGTAGCTCCAGTGGTGCTGCCCTCATTGAACATGGTTCCACCAAGAGCCGTGACGTAAGGCGAAGATGCGGGGAAATCGACGGCTAGTCCATACTGTGCCGATGTCACTGTGGTTGTGCTGCTGCTGTAGTCGCAGTCAGTGGCGCCGGAATCGCCGGTCGGCCCCACAATGGTCTGACCTTGTGCATTTGCCTGGCGGAAGAGTGCGTTATAGGTCGTCAGACTGCTCTGCCCCCATCCAGACTCGCAAAGACCATAGCTGATGGTGATGATGGGCGCCAGATTGTTGCTGATCGCCTGGGTCAGCGACGTGTCCACAACATCCTTGGAATAGACATAAAGGATCGAGGCTGACGGGGCCGCCGCACCAGACCACTCTACATCCAGCATTGCTTCAGCGAGGTCGGTATTCACCGTTCCGGGCGTCGTGCCATAGAGCTTCAGAGTAGGCGCATTGGTAGAAAGCCCTGAGACACTGCGAAAGGTCGCCACCTGCGACAGGCTGATCTCTGTCTGCCCCATCACTGCAATCGTTACACCTGATCCGGTCGTGCCGCCGGAAACCAGTGACTTCATGTCATAGATCGTGTAAAGATCTCCCGGCGCAAGAAAGTGACTTCCTGACTTATCTGAGGTGAAGTGAGGACGCACATGCGGCTTCAGCTTGAAATTATTAAGCCCGGTAATCCCCGTGACAACTGTCTGTAAGCTGGCCGGAAGAACCGGCTCAGAGATATTCGCAAAGTTTGTTTCGCTCCCCGACTGGACAGAATGAATCGAAGTCTGGAAGGCCTTCTCGACAGCCGAGACGGGGCCGCTGAAGGTAATAAAGTTTTTGCTTCGCGCAACCTCCGTCACAGTCAGACCTTTGCTGGTAAGCCATGCCGTTGCCTGGTCCAGGTCAGCCTGTGCCATGCCGAACTGTGCCCCATACTCTTCCGGGGTGAGCCACTGGTGATAACGAGAAGAGCTCGGGTTCTGCTGATCCTGCAGCAACTGCGTTAGCGCAGCCTCCTGCGCGGCGCTCATGCTGAAACGAAGTGTGAGTTGCTCCAACTGCTGACTTCCCGGCAGTTCGCCAAGGTCAGACGCACCACGAACCCGCGGCGACACATTACCTGACATCGGGGTGCGCTGCGCGTCGTCAATCGAAGTAATACGGCGGGATGGTTGTACGGCAAACAAGGTCGATGCTTGCAGCACGACCAGCATTGCGATGGAGAGAGCCAAAGCACGTACGGGGAAGATACGAAGTCGTCGCATACAAAGGTCCAATACCCCCTTTTACGGCCACGACAAACACAGCAAGAACGCACCGTATGTGCAACCGGGAACAACGGGGGTCGCACGTACAGACGAGAACTTTCTGGAAAGGTTTCGGGGAGACGACGAAATCGCTTACTCTACTGCACGGTTACCTGATAGCTGTAGTTGTGACGAACCGGGCTTCCGCCATCGGTCCCCGAGACAGTGATGGTCAACAACTGCGTTCCGAATGGAGTGCCGTTGTTGGCAGATCCGCCACTGCTACTATCGGTGCCGTTCTGCACGACTCCAGAAGCGCAACCTCCTGCCGTCATCGTGACCAGAACTGCAAGAATCGCAATCAGCAGACTGATGCGACGGCGCGTTGGCACCATGAACCACATGATCGCCGCAACAACCGTTCCACCAACGGGAAGATGCCATGGAATGTCATGCCTCTCCAAAGAGGCAGTATTCGCATTCGTCTTAATTGTGAGGGTGCTGGTGCCGCTGCTGCCAAGCGATGTCGGAGAGAAGGCGCATGTCATCTGCGCCGCAGCCGGAGGCGTGCAGCCCAACGTAATCGTCCCGGCGAATCCGCCCGAGCTTGTCACCGTTGCAGCAACCTGCGCCGACTTGCCCTGCGTAATGTTCAGGGATGTCGGATTCAGGGTAACGGTAAAGTCGCTGATTGTGACTGCCAGAGTGTTGGACGTTGCACTCTTGTAGTTGGTATCACCGGCGTAGATCGCATAAAGGCTGTGCGCGCCAGGCAGAAGACCGGTGCTCGACACGCTCGCCACCGACTGCGTGGTTCCGTTCGCCGTCAGCGTAGCTGTCCCCAGCGTCACCACGGTGGAACCGACCGTGTCATAGAAGGTTACGGTGCCCGTTGGCGGAGATAGTGTGGTCGAACCGCCACTGGCAGTTGCCGTAAATACGATGTTCGTTCCGTTTACAGCCGTAGTGCTGCTGGCCGACAGCACCAGGGTGGAGGCTACCTTGGACGTCACGACACCAATCGCGGTTGATGTGCTGCCATTCCAGTTCGTATCTCCGGAATACACCGCGGTAATGGAATGTGTTCCAGCGCCAGTCAATGTCACTGTTGCCGTGGCTGAACCAGCAACAAGCGGAGCTGTACCGACGGTCTTCGTCCCATCCAGGAAGGTTACGGTGCCTGTATAGACATACGTTCCCGTCGCATTACCCGCATTCGCAACGGTGGCCGTCAGGGTAACGGAATCGCCGGCATTCGCTGAGCTGCTGCTCGACGTAACCGTCGTGGTGGTATTTCCCTTAGTCGCCGTATACGACAATGTAAGAGGAGAGTTCGTACACACGAAGGTATTAACCGACGGGCATGAGATCACGATCGAATACTTCCCTGGAGGAGGAATCGTAATCGTGAGGTTTCCCGTTCCCGAGGTCACTGTCCCGGTGTAGGTTTGCCCGTTCACTACAGCCTGAACCGTTCCGTTGGCAGCCCCCGTCGTAACCGCTACCGTCACCGTAATGGTAGCGTTATTCCCATACGCACCTGGCGACGGAGAGACCGATGCCGACAGCGTTCCGCTGGAAGGCGAAATGGTGACGGCGATTGAGCTGCTACTGGACGTCGCGAAGGTCGAATCTCCGCTATAAGTGGCAGTAATGTCGTGCCGGCCAATCGTCAACGATGAGTTCGAGATATTGACGGTTCCATCGGTGCCGATCGTGCCGGATCCAATGACTCCATCTTTCGAAGACGTCAGTGTGACTGTTCCCGTCGGCGTGCTGGTGGAACTCGTCGATGATTTGACCGTCGACGTAAAGGTGATGTTCACACCGCCATTCACGGCATAGCTGGAGGCAACAARTGATGTAGTCGTTGCCGTTGTTCCTGTTGCCGCCTGCACGCTGATCGCAGAAGACGTGGAAGCCGCATAGGTTCCATTACCGGAGTAGACCGCAGTAATGCTATGCGCCGTGCCTGCAGTCAGCGTCGTGGTGTAGGTCGCCGCACCACTCGTGACGGTACTGGTTCCCATCGACGTTCCATTGTCGCGGAAGTCGACCGTTCCTGTAGGTGTGGCGGCGGCTTGTGGATGAACCCGGCCAACACTCTGGCCGCTGGTGGTGGAGGTTACCGTCGCCGTAAAGGTTACGGATTTGCCCGCGACCGGTGGACTCGGATTCGATGTCAGAGCAACCGTGCTGGAGGTGCTTCCGGCCGAGGTCGACAGCGATCCGGAGGTGCTGGTGTTATAGACCGTATCTCCGGAATAGACCGCCGTTATGACGTGCACGCTGCCAGCTGCCAGCGTCGTGGCAAAGGTTGCGCTTCCACTCGACAACGTGCCCGATCCAATGATCGTCCCGTTGTCTTTGAAATCGACCGACCCCGTCGGAACAGTCGTGACGGAACTGCTGCCGGAAGCAACCGTAGCGGTAAAGGTCGTCGCCGCCCCCGTGACTGGAGGATTCGGCGACGAACTCAACGTGGTCACGCTGGTAGTTCTGGTGGCTCCCGGAGTAATGGAGAGGGTGTAAGGCGTGGGGCAGGTAAAGTTGCTGTCACCGCTGGTGCATGAGATCAGCACCGTAAAGGTATTCTTCTCACTTACGGGATATGTGATTGTTGCGGTCGACTTCGTTGTTCCGCTTCCTGCGGCCGCCAGCGTAGCCGGGTAGGCCTTGGTGTCGGTCGTTCCCTGCCCCTGAGCGCTGACTGTACCCGTGGGATTGTCCACTCCCGAAGTACCCGTCACCGACACCACGATGCTGGCATTGGCGCCATAGGTCGCGGTTCCATTCAAAATCGCCGAAACGCTGGCCGACTCCGGCTGAATGGAAATCGTTGCCGGAGCCGGAGTGTTAGAGGATGCATAAGTCCCGTCTCCCGCATAAGCAGCATTGAAGCTATAGCTGCCGCCGGCGAGTTGCTTGGTGCTGTACGTTGCCTTACCGGATGAGTCCAGCGAGGCGGTTCCAGGTGTTSCAGTTGCAGAACTGGAGAAGGTTACCGTCCCGGTCGGAGTCGCACCTCCACTCGCCGAGGTCACCGTTGCAGTCAGGGTGAAGCTCTGGCCATGTGTTGGAGCGAAGTTGCTCGAGGTGATCGACGTATTTGACGTCGATGTCCCCAGAGGCCACCGCTTGAGGATCTCTTCCGGGTTAACGGTGCCCAGCCCGGTCAGCGCCGTCCACGTCCCCGTGGCGATACCGGCCGGTTGCGTGTAGACGCCTGGAATCGCCGCCAGTTGGTAGAGGGTGGCATTGATGTTCCCAAGCCTTCCGCCACTCCGAGCGATCAACTCATTTACCGTCGCGCCGAAATCCGCCATAGAGATGAAATCCGGAACAGCACGAAGTCCATTGGCTGGCAGACCTTCTGCAACCTGCCAGGAGGGCCTGGTTTCCGTACCCATCATGACATCGCTCAGCGCAGCCGGAACAACGACTGTCATCCCTGCATAATCACCTGAAGAGTTCCCAAGCACCGTGATGCCTTGAGCATTCGCCTGCTGCACCAGGAGATCCCAGTCTGCCTGCCCCGCGGAAAGACTGTTTAAGACAAGCACAGCGGAGGAATTCGCGTCGACTGACGCTTCCGCGACAGGCAGCGGAGAATCGTCCAGATCGTCCAGTCCCGTTACCGCCCTGATGCTCTGCGGAGCGTCCCCAGGCAGCGAGAGATTTCCTCGTTCCACCACATGCAGGCTGCCGCCAATCTCGATCTGGTGAAGGTCTGCGCTGAAGGTCTGCTGGGCGATGGCCACTGTCGATGCTGCCTGTAATAACGTATGCGCTGCATTGGCTGCGGTGACGTGTATCCCTTGAGCTTCAAGCCAGGCAGTCGCCGCACCTATCTCCGCGTCGGTCGCGCCGAAACGAGCGGCAAACTCCTGCGGAGTCAGCCAATGATGGTAGTTCGTGGAACCTTTGGTCGTAAGGTCCGTCAAATACTGTGCCAACGCATTCTGCCGGCTGTCGTCTATCTGCAGCGCAATGGAGATGTGTTGCAACGGCGAGGAGGCTGGAGCGGCATCCAGAACAACTGCTCCTGCGGGCAGCGACGTGGTGACGGATGGCAACGCCCGGCGCGCTTGCTGTGCCATGGCAGCCGATAAAAGAGTACATGCCAGCATGCAGACCACCGCACACGAGCGCAGAAACGCCTGAATTTTCACCACCATAGGGATCGCATTGATTCTCGCCGTTGCAGACCGGAAAGGCAATAACACTTCCAGGCCAATGAACGTTACCTGCCGATAACTAAAGTGGCAGGGCGTGGTACGCTGTCGGCGTGTCGCGTTATTTGGAAGAGTCGCTCGCCCAGCTGAAGAGATTTGAAAACGCTATCCCATGGATGTATCTGGACACCGTGGGCAAAGTCACGGTTGGCGCAGGTCTGATGCTGCCAACGACGCAAAGTGCGACCGCCCTGCCCTTTCAATTTGACGGCCGCCCGGCCCATAACCAGGAGATCATCGTTGACTTCCGCCGGGTCTCTTCCATGGTGAAGGGGAAAGCTGCCGGTTTTTACCGCAGCCCTATGTCCGTGCTTCTTACCGCGGTGGAGATCGATGTCCAGCTCCGTGCCGCTGTCACCCATCTCGACCAGGATCTGAGAAAAGAGATTCCCATCTGGGACGCGCTCCCCGCATCTGCCAAGGTGGCCCTGCTCGATATGGCGTACAACCTCGGAATGACTGACCTGCTACAGGGTTATCCCAGGTTGCTGCATGCCGTCGTCACCGGCGACTGGAAGACGGCCGCAGCCGAGTGCCACCGCAACGGCCCTGCTCCCGCACGCAATGAATGGACCCGGCAACAATTTCTTGCCTATATCGCCGCTCCTTCCATTACTGCCGAGGCGGAGCTGAGACGCGATGCCAAGCCGCCGGCGATCCTCCCGATCGAGCCGGCACACCCCTCCATCACAACCCGGCCAACAACGACTACGGTTTCTGCCAAAAGCGCCCCATCAAAGAAGAGTGCCGTCAAAGCCTCTGCCAAGAAGTCGGCTGCTTTGGGCGCGAAGCCCTCCGCGGGAAGGCCGGCAAAGAAGGCAGTGAAATCCGCACCTAAGAAGCAGGCATCCGCCACGGCCAAAAAATCCCTGCGGAAATCCCCTTCCCGCAGCAACTAACTTTCGTATCCCGCTGTCCGTCCCACGCTCATATCTAATAGAGCATTTCCCTGTTACTGGGTATCCCGGAAGGATTGTGCGGTGGCGTTTTCATTGCGGAAAACGCCAATAGATGCGATAAGCCCTACACGACACCCACAGGGAAAATGCTCTATCGTTGCAATATCGAGAGTTGTTGGAGGTTCCATGTTTCATCGCATGAAGGCCGCGCTTGTGGCCGCTGTTCTTCTGGCGGGCTTTGCCCCGGCGCAGGACCTGGCCAGTTTTGAGAAGCGCACCACGGTCAAAGTGCTCCCCAATGGGCTGACCTTGATCGTCTGTGAGCGTCCTGAGGCCCCGGTTTTCAGCTTCTATACGCTGGTGGATGCTGGTTCGGCCAACGATCCCGACGGCGCCTCCGGCCTGGCTCACATGTTCGAGCACATGGCCTTCAAGGGCACCAACGAGATCGGCACGACCAATTACACCGCTGAAAAGGCTGTTCTCGAAAAGGTTGAGCAGGCGTATACCGCCTATAACCTGGAACAGCGCAAGCTGGTCGGACAGGATGCCGCCAAACTCTCTCAGCTCAAAGCGGCCTTCGATGCAGCGGTCAAGGACGCGCAGCAGTACGTCATTCCGAACCAGTTTTCTGAGATCGCGGAGAAGAGCGGCGCCGTCGGTCTGAACGCTTCCACCTCGGAAGACAAGACTGACTACTTCTGGTCGATGCCCTCCAACCGGCTTGAGCTTTGGGCCTATCTTGAGAGCAGCCGGATTGCTGAACCTGTCCTGCGTGAGTTCTACAAGGAACGCGATGTCGTTCAGGAAGAGCGGCGCATGCGCATCGATTCTGCCCCCATCGGACGCATGGTGGAGCAGTTCCTTGCCGCCGCGTACACGGCCCATCCCTATGGCCGCAGCGGCGTCGGCTGGGAGAGCGAGATCAGCCAGGTAACGGCTACCGAAGCTGAGAACTTCCATAAGAAGTACTACGTCCCTGCAAACATCGTTGTAGCCGTCGTCGGCGATGTGAAGGCGGCCGAGACCATGCCGGTACTTGAAAAGTACTTCGGCCGTATCCCCTCCGGTCCCAAGCCGCCGGAGATGACCACCATAGAACCAAAGCAGTTCGCAGAGCGCACCGTAACCATTCGGGAGGCCACGCAGCCGTTCTATCTCGAGGGCTATCACCGCCCCGATTACCGGGACAAGGACGATGCCGTGTATGACGCCATCACCGACCTGTTCTCCAACGGCCGTACTGCCCGCCTCTATCGTTCGTTGGTACGCGATCAAAAGATCGCAGCCGCGGCCGCGGGGTTCAGCGGCTTCCCAGGCGAGAAATATCCTGGGCTCTTCGCTGTCTATGCGGTTCCAGTGCCGGGAAAAACTCCAGCCCAGCTCCGCGATGCGATTCACAAGGAACTTGATCGCCTGAAGAACGAGGATGTCTCGGATGCTGAACTCGCCATGTTCAAGACACGTGCCCGTGCCGACCTGCTGCGCGGCCTGGCAAGCAACCAGGGACTGGCGCAACAGCTCGCCGACTACCAGACACGTTACGGTGACTGGCGTGAGCTCTTCCGCCAGCTCGAGGCCTACGACAAAGTGAGCAAAGCCGATATCCGCCGTGTTGCCAACCAGCTCTTCGTGGAGTCAAACCGTACCAGCACAACCATCGAGTTTGCCCGCCCCACACCTGCAGTGGTTTCCAAGGGAGGTGCCCAGTGAAAAAGAACCTTGTCTGCCTCGCCCTTGCCTCTGCTCTGTTTATTCCCTCATTACGTGCACAAACGACCGAACCATGGACGAAGATTCCGACGCCTCCGCTGCATGAGTTCAAACCGGTCCAGCCCAAGCGAATCGACCTGAAGAACGGTGTTGTGATCTTCCTGCAGGAAGATCATGAGCTGCCCTTCATCGACGGCACCATCAACGTCCGCGGCGGCTCACGCGAAGAACCGGCAAACAAAGCCGGCATGCTCGATATGTACGGTGATGTATGGCGTACCAGCGGCACCGCAGCCATGGACGGCGACGTCATGGATGATGCACTCGAAGCTAAAGCTGCCAAGATCGAGACCAGCGCCGACATTGATTCCACGGCACTCACATGGAGCAGCCTGAAGACGGACTTCGATACGGTCTTTCCCCAGGCAGTCGACCTCCTCCTGCACCCATCCTTCAAGCCGGAGAAGCTCGAGCTCGCACAGCAGCAGATGGCTACGGGTATTGCTCGCCGCAACGACGATGCCGGCGGCATTCTTGCCCGCGAGGTCGGTAAGGTTGTCTATGGCGCTGCCAGCCCCTACGCCCGTCAGCCCGAGTTCTCCACGGTCCTCGGCGTCACTGTCGACGACATCAAACAGTGGCACGATAAGACGGTGGTCGGCAGCAATCTGCTTGTCTCCGTCATCGGCGACTTCGATTCCGCCGCGATGGAGAAGAAGCTGCGCGACACCTTCGAGAAGCTTCCCAAGGGAGAACAGTTCAAGTC